>CAYOPC010000007.1:0-25433 GCA_964405765.1 uncultured Gammaproteobacteria bacterium
CTTGTTCTCCGCAAAATATTAAAATAACTTATCCTCAAGATATTTTTTTAGCTAAACAAATTTTAAAAATTAAATACAATTTATGAGGATTGGTCTTGGTCAAGACAGTCATCATTTTGAAAAAACAGTTTATGGTCTAGTTTTTGGCGGTATTCATTTTTCACAACACTTAAAACTTAAAGGTAATTCAGATGGTGACGTATTAATTCATTCTCTTTGTAACGCCCTAAGTTCAGCTATTGGCGGTGAATCTTTATCTACTTGGTCAGACGATATGTGTCTCAAACAGGGAATTACTGATAGTCGGGAATATTTAAAATGTATCTTTAAATTAGTTTCTCAAAAATTTTGTATTAACAATATTTCAATTTGTGTCGAAGCTCAAGTTCCTCGTCTTACCCCAGAAGAAAAACAACTAGTCAAAAAAAGTTTAGCTGAAATATTAAACATAAACCCTGATCAGATTGGTATTACTTATACTTCCGGAGAAAACCTTACTTCATTTGGCAAAAAATTTGGTATTCAAGTTTTTTCGACAGTTTTACTTAATGAAAAATGAAAGTTAAAGCCTTCGCTAAAATTAACCTTAATCTCCATATTCACCCTAAAAAAACAGGGGATCAATTTACTCCACTAACCTTAATTAATCATCAAATTAATATTTTTGATGAATTAGAATTTATTAATCAAAAAAACAAGATTGAATTAATTTGTTATCCAAAAAATATTCTTCCTTCAGGCGAATCGAATTTAGTTTTTCAAGTCGCTCTCAAACTAAAAGAATTTTCTAAAAATCCCAAATTAGGGATCAAAATAATTCTCCATAAAAATATTCCCATCACTGCTGGTCTAGCTGGCGGCAGCAGCGATGCTGCTGCTACTCTAAAAGTCTTAATTAAACTTTGGCATCTAAAAATTAGTCGTCAAAAACTTTTTGAAATTGCCCGAAATTTAGGTAAAGATGTTCCATATTTTCTTTCTTCAAATCTTTGTTATCTTACAGGTTATGGTGATATTCCTCATAAATTAAAAGTAAAATTACCTAAAATTTGGTTAATTATTGTTTATCCCAATATCGAACAAAAACCCTCCACCGGTTGGATGTTTCAGCATCTTGATTTTTCTTTGACAGGTAAAAGTATTTATAAGGAAAAATTACTCTTGACTGCTATTAAAACTAAAAACCAAAAAAACATTCTTGACAATTTACACAATGATTTTGAAACTATGGTTTTTAATTGTTTTCCCGAAACCCAAGAAATTGTTAATGGTTTAATCGCCCAAAAAGCAAACACCACTCTTCTCTCCGGATCTGGCCTGGGCATTATTGGTTTTTTTCAAGCCAAAACTACTGCCCAAAAAGCTTATCTTTCTCTCAAGAAGAATTATTCAAAGATATTTCTTACCTCTACTGTCTGATTTCTGCTTCGCCTCTCGCCCAAACGTCAACTTCCAAAATTTGGTTTAAGCTTGGATTTTTAATTGCCCTGTGTTTGGCCATTACCTTTTCTACTATTTTTGGGATATCCGTAAATTTTATTTTTTTCTCCAAAAACATCCTCACTGCTACTTCATCGGCTGCATTCAAAACTACTGACATCGTTCCTCCCACTCTTGACGCCTCCATAGCATAACCTAAACAGGGAAATTTATCAAAATTGGGTTTTTCAAAGTCCATTTTTAATCCATCCCACCAACTAATTCTATTTAAGCTATTTTTAACCCTATCTGGATAAGTAAGTGCATATTGTATTGCCACCCTCATATCCTTATCTCCAATTTGAGCCATTATCGAACCATCCTGAAATTGAATCGCCGAATGAATTAGGCTTTGTGGATGTATCACTACCTGTATTTGTTCGTCTTTTAAATCAAACAACCACTTAGCCTCAATAAACTCTAACCCTTTATTCATCAAAGTGGCACAATCTATAGTTATTCTCCTGCCCATACTCCAATTCGGATGATTTAATGCCTGTTCTACCGTTATTTTTTCAAAATCACCTTGATCTAAATTTCTAAATGGCCCACCACTACAGGTCAAAATTATTTTTTCTATCTCTTCCGATTTTCCCGATCTTAAAGCTTGCCAAATCGCACTATGTTCACTATCAATTGGGAATAATTTCACTCCTCTCTCTTTTATCTTTTGGTTCACCAGCTCTCCAGCCAATACCATCACTTCTTTACTAGCTAGAGCTATATTTTTGCCTTTTCCAATCGCTCTTAGTGTCGGTAATAAACTTTTAGCTCCACTTATAGCTATTACTACCAATTCAGCACTAGAATTCTCTATCATTTCTTCAATTCCTTCATCACCCCAATACCATCCACTTCTATTCTTATCAAGTCTTTTTTTATTAGCTATGGCGACTTTTTTAATTCCAAATTCCTGTGCCTGTTGTTCAATCAGTTCTATATTATCATTACATGATATTCCTTCTAATTCAAAAAGATCTAAATTTTGTCTAACTACATCCAATGTTTGCTGTCCGATTGAACCAGTCGACCCCAGAACTAAGATTTTTTTCTTTTCCACACCAATTTAGTCGGGGATTTGTCTGATTACCTTCACTATCCAAAAACCTAAATACGAAAATATTAATATTTCCAAGGCTAACGACAGTCCAAAAAACATTCCCACATCTCTCACCACCAATCCGTATCGATAATAATCCCATATAATTCTGGCCAAAAAATAGGCAGCAATAGGAGAAATTATTACCATAATAATCAAAAATATTTGTGACTTATCCCTTTCTTTAATCAAAGTTTTTATGGTTAAAATTGGTTCAGTTATCAAATGATATAAATTGCATAACAATTTCCAAATTTGTCTGGCCACGATTAACACTGTCAGTTTAAAAATATTTTTAATTCTTTTTTTTATCATAAGCCCAATTTTCTCTAAATTCTTTTTTAGCTCTTATTAATTTTGATTCCACTGCCTTTATTGTTGTGTTCATTTTTCTAGCAATTTCTTCCACTTTCCAACCTTCTAAATATTTAAGTCGCAAGAGGTTCCTATAACCCTGCTTCATTTCCCCGAACGTCTTTTTTATTTCATCCTTCAATTCATTTTTTAAGACATCCCTTTCTGGTGTTAACGCTTTATCAGCAATTTCTTCAAACATCGGGCTAACCGAAAACAACACTGTTTTAATTTTTTTCTTTCGGTAATAATCAATTATTTTATGGTTAGCGATACTGCAAAGCCACGAAAATTCACTGCATCTGCCCTCAAATTTTTCTCCAGAATTAATCGCTACCAACATCACATCATTCACCAATTCATCTACTACCCCCTCATCGTCAATTTTTTGGCTGATATATTTTTTCAACCCAAAACCATACTTTTTATAACAATCTTCCATCTTAGGTATTATAACCTACTTAAAGTTTCCATTACTTTTTGTTCCCTGCCCTGTCAAGGGAAGGGTTAGGGAAGGGTTTTGCGTTATACTTATTTAATGCTCCAATTTGGTTCACCTTTAGACCATCTCAAAAAAGACCTTCGTCTTGATTTACTCGACCTGATCTATCAGTCGGGAAGTGGTCACATTGGCGGCTCTCTCTCTTCACTGGATATTTTAATTTCTCTTTATCACTCCAATATTTTTGATTTTAATCAAGATCATTTTGTTTTATCGGCTGGCCATTTGGCCTGTGGCCTTTATGCCGTTTTGGCTTCTAAAAATTATTTTCCTAAAAAATTATTATCTACCTACACTTCCTTTGGCTCACCTCTCCAAGGTCACATTTACGCCGGAGTTCCCGGTGTGGAATATTCTTCCGGATCTCTCGGCCAGGGTCTTTCTTTTGCTGCTGGTATAGCTCTTGGTGACCCCAAACATACCACCATTTGCTTAACTAGCGATGGCGAACATCAGGAAGGTCAGATTTGGGAAGCGGCTATGTTTGCTAACAAATATAAATTAGGCAATTTAATTAATATAATTGATTGTAATGGTCTTCAAATTGACGGTACTACCGACCAAATTATGCCGCTAAAAAACTTGGCCGCCAAATATATTCAGTTTGGCTGGACAGTCACTTCTGTCGATGGTCACAATATTTCCCAATTAACCAAAGTTCTAAGATCTAATATCTCAGATCTAAGATCTAATAACTCATTTCCTGTTTGTATTATTGCCAAAACTACCCTAGGTAAGGGTATTTCTTTTATGGAAAACAATTTCCAATATCACGATATTAAAGCTTTAGACCAAAATTTATATTTAAAAGCCAAAGATGAACTCCACCGATAATCAATCAATCCGCCACGCTTTTGGTGATACCATTTTTAAATTAGCCCAAACTAATCAAAATCTTTATGTTGTCAGTATGGATTTAAAATCGTCTTTACATTTAAACGATTTTGCCCAAAAATTTCCTCATCGGTTTATTGAGTGCGGTATTGCTGAAAATAATGCCGCTGCCATTGCTGCCGGCCTAGCCAAAACTGGCAAAACCCTTTTCCTTTGCTCTTTTGCCTGTTTCTCGCCGGCCATTAATTGGGCGGTTATTCGTCAGTCTATTTGCTACAACAATTTAAATGTCAAAATCGTTGGTTCTCATGCCGGTCTGATGACTGCTGACCTTGGCGCTACTCATCAAATCCTTGAAGATGTTGCTCTCATGTCAGCTCTACCTAACATGGAGGTTTTTGCTCCTGTTGATGCTTATGAAACCGAAAAAATTACCACTGTTCTTGCTCGCAGTCGTCGCCCCGCTTATCTTCGTCTGGTTCGCCCTAATACTCCCATTATTACTAATCCCAAAACCCCTTTTACTATCGGCAAATCTCAAGTTATCAAAAAAGGCAAAGATGTTACCGTCATTGGTTACGGCCCTATTCTTCATCAGGCTTTACAAGCCCAGAAACAGTTATCTTTAGCTAAACCCAATATTTCTCTAGAAATTATCAATTGTTCCTCTATCAAACCTTTAGACTTTACTACCATCACCAAAAGTATCAAAAAAACCGGTCGTTTAATTTGTCTGGAAGATCACCAGCAAAATGGGGGACTTGGTCAAATGATTGCCGCCTCTCTTCTTAGTTCTAAACTTCATCCCCAATTTATTCACCTAGCCGTTAATAATCAGTTTGGCCAATCGGCCAAAAATTATCAGCAATTATATGACCACTATGGTTTAGGAGTTAAAAATTTAATCGCTGCTGCCAAAAAACTAAAATGAATTCACTTAAAACCGTTTTAGACCAATCAAAAATAAATCACACTGCCATTCCTGCTTTTAATATTGATTCTTTTGAAATTTATCAGGCCGTTGAATCAGTCGTCAAAGAAATTAAAAAGCCCTGTATTGTCCAGCTTTCTGCCGGCGAAGATAAATTTATTCAAGCCGAAAAACTTTTTCTTTTAGTCAAAAAAGCTCGTCTTGAGGGCTTGCCCATTTATTTAAATATGGATCATGGCGCCGATACCAATCGCCTTTTTGATCTTTTAAAACTTGGCTTCGATATGGTTCATTTTGATGGCTCTAATCTTGATTATCAAACCAACCTTTCTCAAATTACCCAGTTTATTTCCCGGGTCAAAAAAGAAATACCGGAAGCTATTATTGAAGCCGAATTCAATTATATTAATTTAGTCGACCAGCAAGTTTCACCCGACAGTTTTACTAATCCCGACCAAGCCTTAGAATTTATTAATCAAACCCAAGCCGATCTTTTGGCTATTTCTATTGGTAATCTCCATGGTGTCAATCAAAAACTTCCCGAAAAGATCGACTTTAACTTGTTAAAAAAAATTAATTCAGTTCTGCCTAATCAATTCTTCACTCTTCATGGCGGTTCTGGTATTCCCGCTTCCGACATTAAATCTTCGCTTCAGTACGGCATTGTCAAAATGAATATTAATACCGATCTTCGTCTTGGCTTTTTAAATTCTCTCAATCAATATCTGCCTCAAAACAAAAGCCAAAAAATCTATGATCTTTTTGGTCTGGTAATTAACGATCTTAAACAGGTTATTAAAGATAAATTCTCATGTTTGATGTAATTTCTATTGGTGCCGCTACGGTTGATATTTTTATTAAATCTAAAGACTTGATTGTTACCCCGGAAATTGTTGGCCTTAAACCATCTTCCAAAAATGAAATCAGTCAAAGTCTCATTTCTAGCGGTGGGGGAGCCACTAATTCTGCTGTGGCTTTTTCTCGGCTCGGTTTAAAATCTGCCTGTGTTTCTCTTTTGGGCCAAAGTTATCTTAATCAGTATATTTTTAACGACCTAAAAAAAGAAAAAATTAGTGAACAATTTATTTGTTCAAAAAAAACTGCTACCACCGATTTCTCGGTTATTTTAATTGATAAAACTGGTGCTCGGTCTATTCTTACCAACAGGGGTAACACTCGCCTCGAATCTCGTCATATCCCTTGGTCAAAAATTAAAAAAACCCGATGGTTTTATATTACTTCGCTTGAAGGCAACCTTGATTTACTTGAAAAAATTATTGGCTTTGCCAAAGAAAATAATATTAAAATTTGCCTTAATCCTGGCAAAAGAGAACTCCAATCTCGTCGACGAATTTTTAACTTAGCCAAAATGGTTGATTTTCTTCTTCTTAATAAAGAAGAATCGGAAATATTTTTTGATGCTAAATTTGACGATAATGATTTTTTCAATTTAATTCATCAACAAAAACTCCCTTTGGTTGCCATTACTGGTGGTCGTGACGGCGCTTATATTTTTACTGATTCTCATCAGTTTTATTCTCCCATAATTAATACTAAACCGGCCGATGAAACTGGTGCTGGTGATTCTTTCGGATCAGCTTTTGTTGCTGCTCTAATTTATAATAAATCTCCTCAGGATGCCTTATTTTGGGGCATTAAAAATTCGGCTTCAGTTGTCTCTTGCTTAGGTGCCAAAACCGGTTTATTAACTTTCAAACAAATTCATTAGATATTAGAAATTAGACATTAGAAATTTTTCTTTATGTTACCTAAACCAGAAAAAACCAAAAAACTCAACAAAAATCTTTTGGCTGATTCTGAGATTACTCAGGAATCAGAAGAAGTAATCGCCGCCAAACGTCTTAAAACTAAACGTCGTTTAGTTGCCATCTCTCTTTGTCTAACTGTTGGTCTAAGTTTTGCTTTTTGGAGTTTTCGTCAAATTCAAACTTTTATCCATTCTCCCAAAAACTTCTCTTTTAAACCAAGTTTTAATTTTCAATTACCCCAAATCAACTTAAATAAAACTTCGTCTAATCAAAAATCATCTTCTGATTCTAACCTTCAAAATTTTTTAAAGAATAAAGACTGGTCTGTTGTCAGTGCTTTCATAAATCAAATTGATAAACCAATTTTTAGTTTTAATAATCATGATTTATTAACATCAACTACCTTTGACCAATTTACTTCCGTCAAAAAAACTAATCAAAGTCTCATTAATCTTAATTTACCCCAGGGTCTCTTGTTTCAGGAAATACTCAAATTTGACAATGGTATCTCTTATCAAAATTTGATTAATTTACCCAATTCTCAACTTTTAATTATTATTAAAATACCCAACACTTCCAATATTGATTCGGTAAGTTCTGATCTATCGCAACTGGTTGATCTTCTTTATTGGTATTCTGTCTCCCAGCTTAATACTGACTGATAATTGTTGGTGTTACTGGTAAGCAGTCAACCTTGATTTCACTTCCCTCAATCATCCATTCTTCCCGCCCACAAATATTTTTCTTTACCAAACTGTTTGATTTTTCCCAACTTTCATTTTCTTTGTTCTTTAACATTCCTGTCATAATTTTATTCCATATTGGTGTTGCTCCTGTTACTCCGGAAGCTACCCAACTCATTGGTTGGCCATCATTATTTCCCACCCAAGTTGCCACTAAATAAGATGGTGTCCAACCAATACACCAATTATCTTTCAAACTATTTGTTGTTCCGGTTTTTACCGCTACCGTTTTATCTTTTATTACCAATTTTGAATTTGTTCCAAAAATCGGTGTCCTGGCCTGATTGTCACTCAAAGCATCGTTAATCATATAAGCATATTCTGGTTTCACCACTTTTTCTTTTTCAACTTCCTTTTCATAAATTGTTTCTCCCAGATAATTTTTAATTTCTAAAACTGGATTTACTTTTACCTTATCTCCTAGGTTAGCAAAAATACTATAAGCCTGAGCTAATTCGGTCATCTTTACTTCTCCGGCTCCCAAAGCCAGAGATAATCCAAATCTGTTTCTTTCTTTCCAAGTATTTATACCCATTTTCTCCGCTAAATCAATCATATTATTAACTCCATTTTTTTCTAATAATTTTACCGACGGTATATTTAGTGATGATGCTAAAGCTGTCCTCAAAGTCACCCGGCCCATATATTTCCCATTATAATTTTGTGGCGAATACGGTTTCTGACCCTTTATTTGATAAGTCACCAGGCTGTCATCTATAGTTGACGCCAAACTGTATCCTTTTTCTAAGGCTAACAGATAATTTATTGGTTTAATCGATGACCCCGGTTGTCTTAAACCTGTGGTCACATTAAATTTCCCGTCTATATCTGTGGCATTATAATCCTTCGATCCTACCATGGCTAAGATATCTCCTGTTTTAACTTCAATTACCAAGGCTGCTCCATTGCTGATATTTAATTTGGCAATATTTTTAATTTCATCGGCAACTATTTTTTGTGCCTCTTTTTGGGTTTTTAAATCCAGAGTTGTTCTAATTACCAAACCTTGTTTTTCCAAATTACCAAAGCCATATTTTTCTTCTAACCATTGTTTCACCATAAATACAAAATGAGGTGCTTTAATTTCTTTATTATTATTCTTAATATTAATTTTTTGATTTAACCATTTTTCTGCTTCAAAACTAGTTAAATAACCATTTGATACCATTTCTTCAATAACATGTTTCGCCCTTAACAATCCAAGATTAGGACTATTACCATAAGGGGAATAAGAGCTTGGCGCTGCCGGTAATCCGGCCAAATAGGCTGCTTCAATAGTGTTTAACTCACTTACTTGTTTACCAAAATATTTCCATGACGCTTCCGCTACTCCATATGCTTCACCCCCATAAGAAACTTGATTCAAGTATCTTTCTAAAATCTCATCCTTAGTTATTTTTTTTTCAATCATTAATGTCAAAATTGCCTCTTTGATTTTTCTACTCAAGGTTTTTTCATCCGTCAAAAATACATTTTTTACTAGCTGTTGAGTGATTGTTGACCCACCTCTCGGTTTATCTCCTCCATCTTTTTTAAAATTATAAATCAAAGCATTTATCAATCCTCTAACCGATAAGCCGTGATGTCGATAAAAATCTTTATCTTCAATAGCAATTGTGGCCTCTTTTAAATCGTTCGGAATTTTGTCTAATGTTACCCATGTTCTGTTTTCATCCTGATAAAACTTATAAAGAACTTCTCCGTTTCTGTCAGTTATTATTGTTGATAATTTAGGCGGATTATAAATTAAATTCACATCCGGTAGTCCTTTCCAAATTTTTTCATAAAAAAACCACCCACCAGAGACTAGTAATATCACCAAAAATAAGCTAAAAATTAATCCCCATCTAATCTTAATTTTTTTTCTTGGTTGCCACTTCTTTATTTTTTCTTTCTTTCGTTTTACGGGCAATTTAAACCTTTCTCTATGACAAATTATTTTCTTAAAAAGCCTAAGAAGAAATGTAAACAAAGTTACTATAGGTCGGCCTATTCCTATCAACAAACTGATTAATTTTTCTATTCCAGCCATTAATGTATCGTTGTTATTGGCTTAACATTGGTGTCACCGACACCTACTGGACAGTCTAAACAAATTGTTGCTCCTACACCATCATTAATTATGGTGTGTTCTTGCCACTCGGCATTTGGAGCTAGTTCACCTTCTACTGCAATTCTTCCCGTATCTTTATTTATCAATACATTTTGTCTCAAAATTGACTGTTTAGCTGGTATAAATTCTTTTTTAAAATATTCATAATGCGACTCGCAACCACCATCTGGTATTGCCATCCCCGTCAAATTACACACATTCATACCTATTATCCCCGCTGGTCTGGTCGGTTGTTTAATTTCTTTATCTGTTAATAATTGGCTCATAATTGCGTTCCAAATCGGCGCCGCCCCGGTTGTTCCGGAAACCAATCCTCCCATCTTTGAATTATCATTATTTCCCACCCAGGTAGCCACTATATAATCTTGCGTATAACCAATTGTCCAATTGTCCCTCATATCGTTTGTCGTTCCGGTTTTTACCGCTACTTCCGGATGGCCCTTAATATTTAGTTTAGATCCCCGACCAAAGACTAAGCTTCTGGCTCCATCATCAGATAATATTTGTTGAATAATAAATCCTGTTTCTCGCGACATTACTCTAGTTCCGGCCTCATATTTATATTCTTCCAAAATTTTTCCGTCCTTATCTTCCACTTTTAAAATTGGGTTTAAATCCTGCCTGGTTCCCATATTCGCTAATACTCCATAAGCTACCATCATATCTGCCATTGTCACCTCACCTCCGCCCAAGGTCAATGACAAACCATAATCCGAAGCATTTTTAAATGTATTTAATCCCATAGCCGATGCCGAGGCTACAAAAGTCTCTAATCCATTAAGTTTTAAAACTTTAACTGCCGCAATATTAAAAGAATTTGCTAAAGACATTCTAACCGTTTGTAATCCATGGTAAGCACCGCCATAATTAGTCGGACAATAATTTTTCTGATTAATCTGCCCAAAACAAGTTGGACTATCATCCATCACTGTTGCTGCTGTTATTTTTCCGGTCTCAATCCCTACCGCATAGTTTAATGGTTTTATCGATGATCCTGGTTGTCTCAAGGCTGTTGTTACATTGTATTTACCGTCAATCTTATTTGAAAAATAATCAATCGATCCCACCATTGCCAAAATTTGACCAGTTTTAGGATCGGTTATCATTGCTGCTCCATTACTGACTTTATATTTTTCTAATTTATCAATTTCTGCTGACACTGTCGCTTCAGCTATTTTTTGAATATCCAAATCCAAACTCGTAGTAACTTTTAGACCTCCTTCTGTTAATTTTTGTATTCCATATTTTTCTGCCAATAATTCTTTCACATAAAATACAAAATGAGGCGCTTCAATTCCAGTCCTGTTTATATAAAAATTTAATTGTTCTTCTTTAGCCTTATTATATTCGTCTTGACTGATTAATTTTAGTTCCAACATTCTATCTAGTACCATTATCTGTCTTTTTTTTGCTGCCTCTGGATAGGAAAAAGGGGAATACTTAGTCGGTGAAGCTGGTAATCCGGCAAGTAAGGCTGATTCAGCCAGATCTAAATATTTCACATCTTTATTAAAAATCCCTTTAGCTGCTGCCTGGACTCCCCACAAAGTTCCTCCATATGGTGTCTGATTAAAATACATTTCTAAAATTTCATCCTTAGAATACATTATTTCAGTTGCCACCGTCAAAATTGCCTCTTTAATTTTTCGTGACACTGTTCTTTCCGGAGTTAATAAAGCATTTTTTACTAACTGTTGAGTCAATGTCGATCCTCCTTGAAGTCGTCTTTCAACTAAGGTTCGATATAAACCCCTCAACAAACCCTTTATATCAAAACCACCATGTTTATAGAAATTAGCATCTTCTATCGCTAAAGTTGCATTTTTTAAATTCTCAGGTATTTCAGATAATTTTACTGGCACCCTTCTTTTGTCAGTATAAATTTCATAAAGTAATTTGCCATTTCTATCAAAAATTTCCGATGATTGTGGGTAATCAGTACTCGATAATTTCTTTGGATTTGGTATATTAAAAGAGACAAAAACTATCCCTGCCACCATTCCTATTAGAACAACGCTACCGACAATCAACCACCATCTTTTATTTCTTTTTCCTTTTTTACTCATGACACCTTATTATTTTATTACCTAACTCCATTTGTCTTATAGTGTAATTTAAAAAATCTTCTGATTCATTTACTTTTTTTTCCAACTCTATAATTTCTAAATCCTTTTTTGGTACCGAATTCACTAAAACTCTTGCCATATCATTTTTTTTTCTCGCCTCTTTCATTGTTTCTTTCCAAAACCATGAATCCACCGACTCGTCCTCATACATCAATATCGATTCATAAACTTTTTTATCTGTCACTAAAATCACAATTCTTGTCTTGTCTAAGGGATTTTTGCTCAATTTTGTCCAAAAATCATCCCTTATTTTTTTTAAAAAATATAATGGATTATTCGGCAAGGTTCTACTTTCTGGTAATCTATAACATACCTTCTCTCCGCTATTTGGCCTTTGGTAGGCGATAGCAATCTTTCGTAACCGATCATATCTTTCATCGTTCGTTACCTCATCTAAACTGGCCCTGGTGAAAGATACATAAAGTATTCCAAAAGCCGCCACTAACATCAATATTTTCATCCACAACTTCATGGCTCATTTTACCATTTGCCGAAGGAAAAAGGCTTGGTGTAAACCAATTGTCTCTCCTTTTATTTTTCTTTTCATATACCAATACTGCGGCCAAAAATACAAGTAATTTGTTATTTTATCCAATTTATTTATTCTTTGTTTTTCATTAGACATTAGAAATTGGAAATTAGACATTTTGTTTTTATACGGTGTTGCTACCCATTTCTTTGCCCAATCGTTGGTTAATATAAATTTTTCATAAATCCTACCCTTATTAATTAAAGGTTTTAAAAGCATTAAATCTACTGAATTTTTTAAATTATGTCTATTTTTTGGCAGTAATAAATAGTTACTCTCCAGCCATAAATTAAAACAAAATTCATTCTTCCTTTCTTTTTGATTATATTTTCGGTGAGGCAACCTTTTTTTAAATATCCACCATCTCAATCCTAATCTGGTCTTCCAAAGTTTATTTGTTTTTGTGATAATCAATAAATCTATATCATCATTTTTTTTTGGATGGCCTGAAGCTACTGATCCGGATATTCCCAAAAATAAAATATCTTTAAAATCATTTTCAATTTGTTTTGCTAAAACCATCGCCCTGTTAAACTTTTGTTTATACCACTTATTTTTCTTGTTCTTATACTGTTTTAGTAATTTATTTATCTCTTTTTTAGAAAATATTTTTTGGGAAATTAACCTTTCTTTAATCTCATTTTTATTAATATAACTTCCAAAATTTGCCGCATATTCAACCGTATCTTTAATCGCTTTTTTTAGACCCATTAGTTTATTCTATCTCAAACCTACTCTAAGTTGATATAATAGAAGTCAGTAAATGGTTAATAAAAATTCTAAAAATTATCGTCTTTGGGAAATGATTCCGGGATTTTTTGCCTGGATGACCATCCTTTTTCCTATTTGGGGAGCTATTCTAATCCCTAAAGCTGTGGCTTATTTTGTTATCGCCTTTTTACTTTATTGGCTTTATCAGTCATTCAAATCAGCTATTTTCGCTGTTATCGGCTATTTTAAAATTCAAAAATCAGAAAAAACTAATTGGCAAGATTTTTTCCAGGAAAATTTCCGTTCTTTTTGGTTAAAATACCACCAAATTCACCACATCATCATCATTTCCTCTTACAAAGAACCGATTGAAGTCATTGAAATGGCCATGACTAGTTTGGCAGTTCAAAAGGAAATTAGTCTTAAAAAAATCCATATTGTTTTAGGTCAGGAAGAACGGGCTGGTAAAGATAATAATCAAAAAACCATTGATTATTTTTCTAAAAAATACAAAGGCGTTTTCGGTCATCTTATTTTTACTGAACATCCAGCTAATATAGCCGGTGAAACCGCTGGTAAGCATAGTAACGAACGTTTTGCTGCCCAATATTTCAAAAAACATTTTATTGATACCGGCAAATTTGATATTGACCACCTTACTCTTACTAGCTGTGACGTTGATACCATATTTAATCCTAAATATTTTGCTGCCCTGACCTATAAATTTGCCTCCAATCCATCCCGCTATCAACGCTTTTGGCAATCTCCTATTTTTTGGCACAACAATATTAACCAAGTGCCCTCACTTATTCGCATCACCGGAGTTCTTGGTAACGTTATTCACATTGCTAATATTCAAGAACCAGATGGACTTTTCTTCAACTATTCTTGTTATTCTTCTTCATTTAGGCTTATTGACCAAAGCGGTTATTGGGATCCGGATATGATTCCGGAAGATTGGCATATTTTTCTCCAAGCCTTTTTTACTACCGGCGGTAAAGCTCTGGTTGAACCTATCTTTTTACCCACTGTTGTTGATGCCCCGGATGGTAAAAACTATTTTTCTGCCCTTAAAAATCGTTATAATCAATGCGTTCGCCATGCTTGGGGAGCCATTGATATTCCCTATGCTATCGAACAAGCCCGAATTCATAAAGAAATTCCTTTTACCACTCGGGCTCTTCGTATTTTTAAGCTCATCCAGACCCATTTTATTTGGTCCAGTAATTGGTTTATTCTCACCTTAGGCACTTCTCTGCCGGTTATACTTAATCCTAAATTTTTTCAAACTGCTTTTGGCTTTAACCTTCCACGTATCTCTAACATTATCCTAACTATTTGTCTTATCCCGCTAGTTACATTGATTATTTTAGATTGGAAACTTCGACCCGACCGTCAAAAAAAAGGTTTCTTTAATATTGTCAAAAATATTCTTCAATGGCCATTTATGCCCATTGCCACCTTAACCATGTCAGTTTTACCTGGTCTTCAATCGCACACCAAACTTCTGTTGGGTAAAAAATTGGAATACAAAACCACTAACAAAAAACCCAATAATTAGGTTATCATTATTCAAATGATTAGTTTTTTATCCAAAAATAAATTTTGGATTTTTAGTTTCCTGGTTTTTTTAATTCTCCGTCTTCCTTCACTTTTCGAACCTTATTGGTATGGCGATGAAGGTATTTATCTAACTCTAGGTCAGGGAATCAGAAAGGGTTTAATTCTCTATAAACAAATCCACGACAATAAACCTCCAACCCTCTATTACTTGGCGGCCTTAGGTCAAACAGTTTTCGGTTTTCGTTTACTTCTCAGTTTAGTTATGATTCCGACAATTTTGTTTTTTTACAAACTTTGTCTTCACTTTTTTAAATCCAATATTGCCAAAATCTCTACCCTTATTTTTGTTGTTTTAACTTCTATTCCACTCATTGAAGGCAATATTGCCAATGCCGAAATTTTTATGCTCTTACCCACAATTATTGGTGTTTATATTTTTCTTAAATCCAAAAAAAATAGCCATTTTTTTATTTCCGGTCTTTTATTCGGTTTAGCTTTTACTATCAAAATTCCTGTTTTCATTGAAACTATTTTTTTTATTCTGTGGATTTTTATCCAAGATTTTCAACAACTTAAAAAAAATTTTTGGAAATTATTTTTTCGGGCATTTTTACTTGGCATTGGGTTTTTAACTCCAATGTTAATTTATCTTTTTTATTTTTATCAACTCCATGCTTTAATTCCTTTCGTTAGTTCTGCTTTGCTCCAAAATTTTTCTTATCTTTCTTCTTGGGCTACTGGTACTCAAACCGCCTCAGTTAGTAGTGGGGGATTATTAACTCGTTTATTAATTCTCTTGTTTGTCTGGATTATTTTATTTTTTCTTAAATCCAAAAAAAATATTTCTCTTCAGTTAACTTTTATTCTTTCATGGTTAGCTGCCGCTATTTTTGGTGTCCTTTTGTCCACCCGGCCATATCCTCATTATCTTATCCAAATGGTTCCTCCAACTATCTTAATAATTTCCAACTTATTGATTAAAGTTAAACTTAACACCTTTATTCCTGTTTTAGCCAGCCTGATTTTTATTGGCTTTATTATTAAAAAATATAATTTTTATTTTTATCCCAATCTAAAATATTATCTTAATTTTTATTCATTCCTTCATACTGGTTCTTATAGTCAATATTTTGGTCCTAGAGTCCTGAGTAATCAAAAAATTGCTCAAATTATTAAAGATAACACCACAGATACTGATCGGATCTTTATTTGGGGAGATGAACCTTATGTCTATGCTATGTCTAATCGTCTTCCAATTGGTCGTTATACCGTAGCCTACCATATTGTCGATTTGAATGGTTATAGTGAAACCATAGACGCTTTTAAGGCTAATCTTCCAAAATTTGTTATTTATTATCCAATGGCTAATCGTCCTTTCCCTGAACTTGATTATCTACTTCAGAATTATTATTCCTTAAACCAGATTTTTGATTCTTCCATTTTATTTTTCCAAAAAAGATAGATATGACTTTTTTTAACTCAATCCTTCAACCTTTATCTAGCTTAGGCCAATTTTGGCAGCAAAAAAATAATGGCCGAATCCTACGTTGGAATTTATTTTTTATTTGTCTTCAAATCGGTCTTTTAATTTGGAAATTTACTGTCCTGCCACCACAAGTCCCTCTTTATTATTCACTTCCTTGGGGGGAGGCCCAATTAGCCAGTCATTCCTCTCTTTTTCTTCTACCTACTATCTCTATTGTTGTTTTATTTATCGATAATCTTTTTGCTGTTAGTTTTTTCAAAAACTTAAGCCTTCTTTCCCGTCTTTCTGTTATCACTTCCCTTATAATTTCCCTTTTCTTTACTATCACTTTATTTAAAATTGTCTTCTTAATCTCTTGATTTATGTTAAGTTTCCTTTTGTCTATTTTTATTTCTTTTTTAATATCAATAATTCTTACTCCAGTAGTTAGGAATTTTTTCATTAAATATCATTGGGTCGAAGACCCTGTCAAAAGAAATCAAAAAACCCATAATGCTACTGCCATTACTGCCGTCCCTAGAGGCGGCGGCATTCCTGTTTTTTTGTCCATTTTTATCTCCTGTCTTTTATTTCTTCCCTTAGATAAGCACTTAATTGGTATTCTTATTGCCAGTTTGATCGCTCTTTTAGTTGGTATTTGGGACGACCTTAAAGATATTAGCCCTATTTTTAGGCTTTTTAGTAATATTTTTGTCGCTCTGATTATTGTTGGCTCCGGTATTGGTATTTCTTTCATTTCCAATCCTTTCGGTCCTGGAGTTATCGATCTTTCTTTTTTAAAAATCAATTTCACCTTTTTAGGTGATCATAGTATCTGGGTTTTATCGGATCTTCTGGCTGTTATTTGGATAGTTTGGTGTATGAATATCGTTGGTTGGGCCACCGGTGTTGATGGTCAACTTCCGGGATTCACCGCCATTGCCGCATTTTTTATTGGTATTTTAGGTTTTAAATATTCTTCTGATATTACTCAATGGCCGGTTATTATTCTTTCCGGAGCCGTTTGTGGTGCTTATCTTGGTTTTCTTCCCTTCAATTTTTTTCCTCAAACTATCATGCCTGGTTATAGTGGTAAAAGTTTAGCAGGGTTTTTTTTGGCCGTTCTTTCCATTCTTTCCGGAGCCAAACTTGCTACTCTTATCTTTCTTTTAGCCATTCCTATGATTGATGCTGTTTATGCCATTATTCGTCGTCTAATTAATCATCGACCGGTTTATCTTGGCGATGGTCAGCATTTCCATCACCAACTCCTCAAAAATGGTTGGAGTCGTCGGGCTATCGCCCTGGTTTATTGGTTATTTAGTCTAGTTTTAGGAATTATTTCTTTATTCCTTGATAGTTCCCAAAAAGTTTATGTCTTTATTGGTTTTGCTTTAATTTTTTTTACTATTCTCATTCACTTTTCTCGCCATAAGTAGTTGAAATCCAGCCGCCCTGTCCGTTACCTAAATCAATTTTATACCAATCACGACTTTCCTCTAACATTGGATAAGTTGCTCCAGGATTAACTTTGGTTATTTCTTTAGAGGCTGAAGAGCTTGATTCTCTCACTCTCAGCCATCCGGTTTCTGTTTCTTTAATTTTTATCTTCACAGTTATTGGTGCTGAAATTAAATCCGGATTTTCTTGATTTTCTTCTTCATTTACTTCTACCTTATCTTCAGCCAAAACCGCATCCACCACTAACTGATATTCCTTTAATGATTTCATAAATACATCCAATGTTTTATGGCCCGGGAAACTCAAAGCCAAATGTCTATCACCCTCACCAATATCAGCAATTCTTATTGGTGATAACCCCTTAACTTCATTATCTACAGTTACCGTGCATTTATTTGGGTTAGTGTTCACCATTAAACCGGCATTCTTTTTATCTCCGGTTTTTTCTAAATAAAGCACATAACCTCCGGAATTTTCGTCGCTATCACCAAACTCCCAATCAACTACTGTACTGATATTATTTTGCAATTTAATTTTCTTAGTCCAGCTTTTTCCGTTAGTCTCAAGTTTCACTTCAATCTCTCCTGGACTCAAAGTCCTGTTTCTATATGGCGTTAAACCCATTTCTTTACCATCAATAAATACCTTAGCTACTGGATAACTATTTATTTCAACAGCCGATTTTTTGTTCGATAGGGAACAGCCACCTAAAAATAGGCTGGAAATTAATATTATTAAAAATAAACCAGTTTTACGCATGTGCTTCTAGTTTATCAAAAAGTTATAAGTCTATAATTAATTAACTTCAATGAAAAAAATTATCTTTCCTATTTTAATCCTTTCTGTTTTTATCTTTTTCTATTATTCAAAATTCAATTCACCTCTAATTTTATCTCCGCTCTCACCAATTACTTTACCTAAAATAATTTCTCAAATAATCCCCCAAAATACTCCTACACCTGTTCCTTTTGCCACCATTGGTTTGGTCGGGGATTTAGGTTTAGGTCGTTTTATTACTACCACTGCCAGACAGAAAAATGATTTTTCTTGGAGTTTTTCCGGAGTTTCTTCTATTCTTCAATCAAACGATTTTAACTTGGCTAATTTAGAAAGTCCAATCATTTCTGATTGTCCCGAAGGCAAAACTGGCACCTTCACTTTTTGTGGCGACACTCGGTTTTTACCCCAATTAAAACAAAACAAATTTATCCTCAACTTAGCCAATAATCATATTTTTAATTATGGCCAGGATGGTTTTAACCAAACTAAAACATTCTTAGACCAAGAAAATATTGGTTATATTTTTTCTCATCAGGCCGACACCGCATTTTATTCCACCGAAGTTAACAGTATTAAGTTTGGCTTCTTAGGCTTCGATCTTGTTTCTAATCCCAATTTTGACCAACAAAAAATTATTAATCTTATTTCTAAATATGACCCTCAAGTCGATTGGTTAATTGTTTCCATCCATTGGGGCAATGAATATTTACCTCAAGCTGAAAACTGGCGCGTTAAATTAGCTCATCAGATGATCGATGCCGGTGCTGATATCATCCATGGCCACCATCCTCACGTTTTACAATCATCAGAAATTTACCAAAACAAACCTATTTTTTACTCTTTGGGCAATTTTATTTTCGATCAAAATTGGTCAGTCGAAACTTCAACTTCAGAAATCATTCTTCTCAATTTGAACCAAAAAGAAGCCCTTAAAAAAGAAACTATTCCGATCAAAATTAAATCCAATTCTCGTCCTGAAGTGGTCAATTAAACCATTTCATTAATTTACCCACCAAACCGCCTAATTCTTTCTCTGTTTTACCCTTTCTGTTTTTAATTGTCTCTAAAACTTCTTCCGGAGTATAAACGGTTTGATAGAGTTTCTTTTCTATTGAGTCGTACTTTAATTTTTCAATTAAACTTTCCACTAATTTCCCTATATCATCCCCAAAAAATATTAATGGTTCGTGTTCACCATACTCAAATTTAGCCATTTGCCATGTCAAACCCACTTCTGATAAAGTTCCTACCCCTCCCTTAAAAATCACAAAAGCATCACCCACCTCGATTAGTTTATTTAATCTGTTTGAATAATTTTTAGTTTTATATTCTTTATCACTCAACTTATGATTCTCTTCATTAAATCCCTCAAAATTTTTTGGTTTCCTTTTTGGATCAATTATTACCGTTTCCACTCGTCCACCACCTGCCTTAGCCCCTAAAGTTGCTGCCAGCATCACTCCATCACCTCCACCATTAACGATTATGTAGCCATTCTCTGCCAACAATTTAGCTGTATTATAAGCATCAATAAAATGTTGGTCAGTTTTTTTAGCTTCAGCGTCGCCAAATAAAGCTACCTTTTTGATTATTTTATTAGTTTTTGCCAACATAATTTAACTTTTTCAAGTTATCTTCTACCTTACCATCAAACACCGCTCCTCCGCAATAAGCAATCTCTACTCCCATATCTCCTAATTTTTTTATATTATCTTTATTAACTCCTCCGTCGACTCCGATTAAAAAATTTAAACTGTTTTCTTTTCTTATTCTGACTAATTGTTGGATTTTTTCATAAATTTTATCTTCCATCGGCAAACTGCCAAAACCGGCCTTACGGCCTAAAAGTAACACCACATCAGTTTCTTCGGGTATATTCCCAATTTCAGTCTCAATATCAAAAGCTAATCCTGCCTCTAAACCATTATCTTTGACCTTTGCAACAAATTCTTCTCGATTACTCATTAACTCTACCTGACCGATAATTCGATTACTATTGATATTAATTGATTTTTCGATCCATTTGATTGGCTCTTTTACCATCAAATGGGTTTCCCACAACATATTATCAACATTTTTAATTTTATTGATCAATTCTAATTCAAAAGTTTTTCCAAAACCAAAAACTCCATCAATCACGTCTATTTGAATTCGTTTGATCAAATCTTTAACCCTAAGAATTTTTTTCTCAGCTTCAAAAAAATTTTTCTCTAAAATGGTTGGAATTATTTGCATATAGCAATTGCATTTTCAATCAATCGGCAACTATAGCCGTATTCATTATCATACCAAGCTCCAATACTTACCATATCATCAGAAATTACTTTAGTCATTAAAGCATCAATAATGCACGAAGCGCTATTTCCTAAAATATCCGAAGACACTAATGGTTCATAAGAAACTTTAAGTTTACTCACTAATTCCGGGCTCACACTCGCCTCGGCAAAAATTGAATTAATTTCTTCCACCGTTGTCTTTCTGACTAATTTAAAAGTTAAATCAGAATAACTGCCGCAAATCACCGGTACTCTGATAGCTGTCCCGCCAAATCTCCCCGCCGCTGCGGGGTAAGCCGCAATTACTGCCTCAGCCGCTCCGGTTGATGTTGGCACGATATTTATCGCTGCCGCTCTGGCTCTTCGCGGATCTTTTCCATTTCCGTCAACAATATTTTGGTTGGTAGTGTAAGCATGAATTGTCGTTAATGTTCCTTCCTGAAAACCAATTTTTTCATCAATTAATTTCACTATCGGGGCTACGCAATTAGTTGTACATGAGCCGTTAGAAATTAAAGTTTCTCCTTTGTATTTTTCCCCATTTACCCCCAAAATATACACCGGAATTTTCGGATCTTTTGCCGGAGCTGAAATTATCACTTTTTTAGCTCCGCCCTTAGTATGAGCCAAAGCTTTATTATCAGTAAAAGCTCCGGTGCATTCCAGTACTACATCGACATCATAATCTTTCCACCTGATTTTTACTGGGTCCATTTCACTCAAAAAGGGGATTACTTTATCGCCAACTTTTAGCCGCCCGATTTCACCCGCTTTTTCCGGATCACTGAAATCAATTTTTGCCGGAAATCTTCCATAAACTGAATCATATTTAAACTGCATTACAAAAGTTTCCATATCAAATTTAATCGTATTAATTGCCGCCACTTCTACCTCGTATTTTTCCATCAAAATCGCCCTTAACACTACACTTCCAATTCTTCCAAAACCATTAATTCCAATTCTTACTTTTTTATCTGTTTTCATAAAATAATTCTACAATGTCTTACTGATAAACTGAATAGCTGATAAGCTGACAAACTAAGACCACGCTGGTAAATCACCTTTAACCAACATTTCCAACATAACACCACCACCCGAACAAATAAAATCAATTTTATCTTTTAATCCCAAATCTTTTATTGATGCACTGGTATCGCCGCCGGCAATTATTTTTTGTCCTTCATTTCCAGCTACCGCTTGGGCCATTTTTATTGTCCCGTTTCTAGAATTTTCTTGTTCATATAATCCCATCGCCCCCGCCCAAATTATAGTTTTAGAACTACTTATTATTTCACTAAATTTTTTAATGTCTTCTTCACTTAAATCCAATCCGTCTTCCCTTAATTCCGCCCAAACTATTTTTTTACTGAGATCTGAGATCTGAGATCTGAGATCCAACTTCGGCAATTTTCCTCCGATCAATATTCGATCGGCAATCTCTGCTAATTCTGGTAAATATTTTAATTTGTCCTCCTTCGCTCCTCCCAAAACCACCGTTATCGGTCTTTCTTCTTTTTCTAAAATTTGGCTAATTTTTTCCGCTTCTTCCATAAAACTAAAACCATAATAAGTTTCTAATTCTCGGTGCAAAATTATTGAAGCATTTCTTCGGTGGGCCACCGCAAAAGCATCATTTACCAAAATTGCCGCCTGTTTTTTAATTGCTTCAAATAAACTTGTATCTCCCACTTCTTCTTCATTCCAAAATCTCAAATTCTCTCCGAAAATTATTTGATTGTTCACCAAAGCCGCAGCTATTTTTTGTTCGTCTTTAATATTATCCACAAACACACTTTCAATCATGTCTTGACCGTCCATTTCCAGCAATCCCATTAAATCGACATATACCGGTTTAAGCGATAAACCGGAATCATAATTTGTCGGCTTGCCCGCCAAAACTGCCTGCCCGTCTAAACCGTGAAGCTGTTGATGGGCTCCGCTGTTGGCAGGCCTGCCTCTATGCCCCAAAATTATTATTCGGCAATTTTTCTCTAATAAATATCTGATTGTCGGAATGGTTTTTTTCAGTCGGCTATCATCCAGAATTCTTTCTCCTTCAAAAGGCAAATCAGTATCCATTCTCAAAATCAAATTTACATTTGTCGGTATTTCCTCAACTGATCTAAGTTGTTTCATATTTTTTAATTTTTCTAATTCTTCGGATAAATCTTTCCTCACTGGCAAAAACCGCTTTCAAAAACTCTTGGGCAATTTCCAAATTTTCTTCTTCTCCCATAAAATCAGCCGACAAACACAACACATTAATATCATCATCTTCTTTCATTTTTCTGGCTTGTCTGGCGTTAATCGCCATTGCCGCCCTGACTCCTTTAACTTTATTTGCGGCCGCACACACTCCCGCTCCGGAGCCACAAATCAATATTCCTAAATTATTATTAGCTACCACTTTTTCCCCCAAATTCACGGCTACATCCGGATAATCATCATCAGAATCATATTTTCCACTTACATCAGTCACTGACCAGCCTTTTTCTCTTAAATCTGCAATTATTTTATCTTTTAACTTAAAACCTCTATGATCTGCTCCCACCAACACTTCTCTCATAATATAAATATATCATTTTTGCTTTAAAATACCTAAATATGGAGTCTATTATTCTTAATCATAAAAAATATTCCTATTCCATTGTCCGAAAATCAATTTCTTCACTCAGGCTTCGGCTTAAATCATCGCACTCCTTTATTGTTTCCTGTCCCCGCCTTACCCCAAAATTTGTTATCACCCAATTTATTAATAAAAATAGTTCTTGGATTACTTCCCATTCTCAAAAAATTCCCCCCAAAAAATCCATCAAAAACCTCAATCATATTTCCGTTTTAGATAAAACTTATCAGCTTATTTTTATCCCCACCAGCCGCGATTCAGTTATTATTTATCCGGACACTCAAAAAATTTATGCCAATGTCTCATCCGATTCTAATTCTCATATCAAACAAATTTTAGAAACCAAACTTCGACCTTTTGCTCTTTCTCTTATCAAAAACGAATTGTCTTTATTAAAAAAACAATATGATTTTGATTACCACCATATCACTGTTCGCAATCAAAGTTCCCGCTACGGCTCATGTTCTTCGCGGGGTAATTTAAATTTTAATTGGCAAATAATTTTCTTTCCTTATCTCCAGTTTCGCCACATTTTACTTCACGAACTCACTCACTTAAAAATCAAAAATCACTCCAAAACTTTTTGGGACCAATTAGCAATTTATGATCCAGACTCCAAAAAACATAATCTCTGGCTCAAAAAAGAGGGGACTAAACACTTCTTATTCTAAATAAATAAATTTGAAGTCATAATTTTGGAACGTATTTGAACGTGGGCGACCACATTCATTTTCCAGTGGAAAAATTTATGACGAAAATTTCTTAAATCTCAAATTCTATACCAACAGGACAATGGTCCGAACCCTCAACTTCGGGCATTATAAATGCTGATTTTACCTGATTTTTAATTTTTTCATCTATAAAAAAATAATCAATTCTCCAACCCACGTTCCTTTCTTTGGCCCGGGTAAATTGATCCCACCAACTATAATTTCCCCCTTCTTTATTAAACATTCTAAAAGTATCTACCCAGCCATTTTCGATTAATTTATTTATCCAGGCTCTTTCAATTTCCAAAAATCCGGAAACTTTAGAATTTTCCTTAGGTCTGGCCAAATCAATTTCTGTATGAGCCGTATTCACGTCTCCGCAAAATATCACTTTCTCGCCATTGTCTCTTAACTTATTAATATATTTTAAAAAATATTCATAAAAATCCATTTTATATTTCAATCTACCCTTATCTCTTTTCCCGTTGGGGAAATAAACATTAAGTAGGGTAAATCCATCAAATTTAGTAATAATTACTCGTCCTTCATCGTCCCAATCATTATCTCTATCGCCTACAATCACTTTTTTCGGTTCATCTTTGCAAAAAGTCACCACTCCGCTGTAACCGGCCTTTTGAGCTGGGTTCCAATAACTCTTGTATTCATTTGGATAATCCAACCCCAGTTCCACTTGCTCCGGTCTGGCCTTGGCTTCCTGAAAACAATAAATATCTGCCCCTATCTCTCGCATTTTTTGCCATAAACCTTTTTTAACTCCCGCCCTGATCCCCGCCACGTTCCAGGAAATTATTTTTATCTTATTCATACCTATATTTTATCAATTTAACGAAAATAGTGCCCTGTTAAGGGAAAGGTGGTACGTAGTACCAAAGGGTTTTTAATTTTGTTATAATCAAACACACTCAAACCAACGGGAGTCCCGCAGCGGCGGGATTAGGCATAAATTATGTACTATGTATATGTACTAAAAAGTTTAAAAGATAACGAAATCTATACTGGGTATAGCTCAAATTTAAAATTAAGAATTAATAGACACAACGCAGGCTTAGTAATTTCAACCAAAAATAGGCGACCATTAAAATTAGTTTAGTATCAAGCATTTCTTTCAAAAAAAGACGCTATCATAGAAGAAATTTATCTTAAATCTGGTGGAAAAGCAAAAAATAATTTAAAAACAAGAATTAAATCAAGTTTAATTATTTGATATAATCGTAAACATCAAACCAACGGGAGCCGGACGGTTAGGCAAAGGTCTGTAAAACCTTCGTAAGCAGGTTCAACTCCTGCCCGTTGGACTTTTATATCCACCCCTAGTCATAAGATTCTTAATTTTTCAATAAA
>CAYOPC010000008.1:0-22703 GCA_964405765.1 uncultured Gammaproteobacteria bacterium
CCGCCTACGTTTCACTTTGGCGAGGTAAATCCGCTTGGAAATTAATCCCCTATTTTAAGGTTTTTCTTTGACAAATTTAAATTGTTCATTTGAGAATCGTAATCTGAGGATTTTGCCAGAGATTATTTGATGGAGTTGTATTTCACAGCTGATAATCCGTGGGGTAAACATGAGGCTGTTTTGGAATTAAGAAGATTGATGTTGTTAGTCGATGGAAAGAATCCGTTGATTAATTAAAGATACAAAAACAGACCCCTTTGGTTAGTTGAGTAAACAGCTTTTAGCTGTTTACAAAATTAATTGAGGGGTATTTTTATTCTAAAATACCGTTTAAATCGACGTCGTAAATAATTTCTTCAGCAATGAGACGATAGTTAAGAATTTCTTTTTTATCAAACCAGATTTTGATTTCTTTTTCGGCTTCTTCGACAGTGCCGGAAGAGTGAATAATATTTCTGACGGCGCGGGCATCGGTATCGGCGGCGGTGTATGAATCAATGGTGTAATCACCCCGAATAGTTCCGGGAGCAGATGATAATGGTTCGGTGGAACCGGTAATTTTTCGGACAATGGACACAGCTCCCATCCCCTGCCAGATCATAGCTACAACCGGACCACTACTCATAAAGTCCATTAGTTTTCTTCTGATACCTTCAGCAAATTCTACCGGGTCGTTGCCGGGTAAAGGTAAGCCTTTGGCCTTGTAGGATTCAAAAGTTTTGGTACCGCTTTTGATGGCCCATTCGGGATCGATGGAATAGTGTTTGAGAGTAAGTTCTTTGGTGGGTATGAGCATTTTTAAACCGACTAATTTAAGACCGCAAGTTTCATATCTTCTGATGACTTCACCGATCAAGCCTCTCTGGACGCCATCCGGTTTGGTAATAACTAAGGTTTGTTCTTGTTTACTGTCAAAGTTTTTCATAGGTGGCTTATTTTGGCGGAAAAATTGAAAATAATCAAGCAGTAAATCTATTGATTATATCGATAAACATCGATATAATCGGCTTATGGATAAAATATTTAAAGCATTAGCGGATAAAAACAGGAGAAAAATTTTAACTTTATTGAAAGATGGGGAAAAAACAGTGAGTCAATTATTGAAAGATTTTGATATTGGTCAAGCGACGTTATCAAGTCATTTGGCAATTCTTCGGAAAGCCCAATTAGTAGATTTTAGAATAAATGGAAAATTAAGAATTTATAGGCTAAATCATGATCTCCTGGTTGCTTTTGCGGAGAATATGCGTAGATTTGTTGGAAAAATGGATGAATCATTTATTGAAGAGATTGAAATTCGGACTCGAAGGGTGTAAATTGGAATTAATTTTATAATTAATTATTATCTATACTTTAGTAATATGAATTTTGCGGAAATAAAAAAGAAATATTTTAAATCGACCGAGGAAGTTGTAAGTATGTTTTTGGGGTTGGTAATTGTAATAGTGGTTGGAAGTTTAATATTTAATTATTTCCAAAAAACTAAAGGTAGTGTGGATATTCCTGGTTCAACTGATATCACCTTAATTGATGGCGGAGAAAAATTATCCTCTAAAGAGGAAAAAGTTTATGAAGTGGTTAAAGGTGATAATTTGTGGAAGATTGCAGTTAAAGAATATGGTGATGGATATGCTTGGACAAAGATTGCTGCGGCTAATAATTTAAAAAACGCCTCGGTTATTGGGGTGGGGCAGAAAATAGTGTTGCCGAAAATAGAGACTAAAGAAATGGTTTCTAAAAGTGATAATTTAGATACTTCTTCTATTTCTCAAGGTAGTGAATATAAAGTGGTGAGAGGTGACAGTCTTTGGAAAATTGCGGTTAGGGCTTATGGTGATGGTTATCAATGGACAAAAATTTGGCAAGAAAATAGGAGTAAATTGGTTAATCCAAATGGATTGGAAATTGGGATGATGTTGAATATACCTAAATTGAATTAGTTTGGCCGTGTTAGAATGTTTAAGGTGCGGCTATAGTTTAATGGTAAAATGTGTCCTTCCCAAGGATATGTTGAGGGTTCGATTCCCTCTAGCCGCTCTGGCAATTTGTGCCGGAGTAGCTCAGTTGGTAGAGCAAAGCTTTCGTAAAGCTGAGGTCGGGAGTTCGATTCTCCCCTTCGGCTCTGGTACAATCAAAAGGATATGACAGAATTTAAAAGATCGCGTTTGGATAGAAAAATTAATGAACAAATAACCAAGAAGACAGTTTTTTTGGGTTTGATAACGGTGGTTGTGGCGGTATTGACTTTGGTGTTTGGTTTACCTTTACTGATTAAATTGTCGGTTTTTTTGGGTCAAGGTAGAAGTAAGAATCAAACTGAAAGTGAGACAAAAAAATTACCTCCAATAGCGCCAAGATTGGTAATTCCTTATGAGGCTACTAATAGTAGTGAGATAAAAATTAGTGGTTTTGCCGAAGCCAGTGCCCCAAAAAAGAATGATGTTTCTACGCCTAAGGTAGTGACAGTGGAATTGTTTAGAAATGATGTGTCTGTGGGGAGAACTGAGGTGACTGAAAGTGGTGATTTTGTTTTTGGTGGTATAAAACTAGATGAAGGACAGAATAGGTTTACAGCTATGGCGAGTACAGAGGATACTGGAAGTGGTGATGATTCAAAAGCAATAACAGTGGTCTATGATAAAACGGTGCCGGAGTTAGTATTGACTAATCCGAGTGAAGAAAGTTTAAATGTGGATTATGCTGATTTTGATATTATAGGGAAAACAGAAGCTGGTGTCAGTGTGTCTGTTAATAATAGGATTGCCAGCGTAGATAATGAGGGTAATTTTAAATTAAAATGGCAATTAAATACCGGTAAGAATGAATTGGAGATAACAGCAGTTGATTTGGCTGGTAATGAGACGAGGAAGAAAATAACTATAAATTATTCTCTTTAGAGTAGGATTAAGGCTATAAGGGTCCAAGGGTAAAGAAGTGAGTTGGCAAATAATGAATGGATTATCAGGGCGATGAAACAAGATTTGGTGGAAATATTTGATTGGACGAAAATTTTTTTAAATCCGAGGATAAAGAGTGAGCCGCCGATGACTCCAGTAGTAATAAAAATGGTTAATAGGCTACTGTCAAAGCCAGCATTAGCATGTGAGAATTCGCTATTTGTCTGCTTGAAGAAAGGAAGGCTATTGTACCCCAGACCGAATAAAGGTTGTTTTTGAAAAAGAGTAATGCCTTCTTGATAATTTTCGATTTTAGCCTTGATAGATGAAGTTCTTTCAAGCTTAGTCCCCTCACCTGGTTGGCGTGGCAGTAAGAAAATAGTAGCAAGAATTAAAATTAAACTAGTTAAAAAGATGGAAATTTTTTGGTAGCGGAAAGAAATGTAACCAAAAGCAAAGACCAGCGATAAATAAGTTGACCGGCTGTAGGTGAGAGCTAAGGCGGTGTAAGTAATAATTAGTAATAGGCGTCGATAGGGTATATTTTTATTTAAAAAAATTTTTATGAGAAGAAATAAATAAATTAGTCCGGTAAAAGTTGGGTCGAAGTAAGTGCTGACAAGACGGTATAAATGCGGATCCCAGTTATTAACGTCAAAATAGGTAAAATCTGGCCAGATAAAGTATTGAATTAGACCGAAAATAATGTTGGCAATGGTGGATAAATAAAAGAGTTGTTTAGTTTTTTGGTTGAGTTTTGGTGGAAAAATGAAAAATGACAGAAGACAGCTCAGTCTGATTAAATAGAATGTTGGTTTAAGTGAGTTAATTTGGTATTTGTAAAGAGTGAAACCTAGAAGTCCCCAAGCGTAGATTAAAAACCAGCTCAAAAAGTAGTTTTGATTTTTCAGGGTATGGTTTTTGAGATGAAAAATAATATTGTAGAGACAAAGAAGGATGATGGCAATGTCAATTAGGGGAAAAGAAAAACCAAAAAAGTTGAGGCGGAAAATTTGACCGATAAAGAAAGAAAATGAGATGAAAGCAAAAATTATTGTTTGTATAAATACCATAATTTAGCTTTATTAAGGAAAACATGAAAGCTCATACATAAAGCCATAATTATACCGGCAGTACCGTCTAAAAAACCGAGTTTGAGGAAATAGTCTTCGATAAATTTTCCGATGGGGAAAAAGATAATTTGAGAAATGTTGACTTTAATTTTTTGAGAATACATTTCTTGAGCTCTGATGTCGGTATAAAAGTTAATTTTTTGAATACAAGATTTAATGGTTTGATGTGAATAATGTTGAATAATTAGATTAGTTTTTTTAATATCCTTTTGAGTATTCCAGACTTCGTGTACTTGGCCGGTAAATTGACCATAATTTTTGTTAAATAGTCGAGTGAAATCCAGAAAAGCATTCTCACCGTGAGATAACTTTTTTCCGAGAAAGATATCTTGACGTTTGAAGCTGTAAGCTTTATATTGATATTTATCGAAATGATTTAAGAATCGGATTAATTTCTTAGATGGTTTTTCGTCGGCATCGAGAGAAAAGATCCAATTATATTTAGCTTGAGAAATACCAAAGTTGCGTTGGGAAGAAAAATTATGGTTTAGACTGTGAATGAAAACTTTAACTTCCAGATGTTTTGATTCTAGTTTTTTGATTAATTCCAAACTGTTATCAGTTGAATTGTCGTCGATTACGATAATTTCTTTTATCACCGGGCAACTTTTAAGCCAATCAAAGTTTTTCTCTAAGTTTTTAGACTCGTTGCGGATGAGAAGGAGGAGAGAGAGGTTAGCAGATTTATTTTTCATCTTTTAGGTATTGTATGATTTTGAGTATAAATTCTTCAATGGAGAATATAGCTATAAGTATTATACCGTTAAACTTATTTAGGTGTTTTTTAAAGAATATTTTTCTTGATTTATACCAACTATTTAGATCTGTTTTATATTTATTATTACTGCTAGCGCCACCGGTGTGTTTTATATGTGAATCGGGGTCCAGCACGACTGAATAACCTTTTTGGTTTATTGATGTTCCGATATCAATATCTTCTAAATATAGGAAAAAATTTTCATCGAATAAGTTTAATTCTTTATTAATGAATTTTCTTATTATTGTGTAGGCTCCACATAGGGAGTTAACTTTTGTAGGTTTTTTAATTTTTTTGTTTTCTATCCAGAATTTTTTACTATATTTGTTATTTGGGAATACTCTTTTTAAAATAGTAAATTCAAATAATCCTGTCATGAAGTTTGTTTTGTTATTAGCTGTAAATTGTTTTTTGTTATTTTCATTTAGAATAAGACCGCCAATGGCTCCTATTTTTTTATTATTTTGTATTTTTGTGATTGTTTTAATTACTGAGTTATCTTCTAGATATGTGTCTGGATTAAGTAAAAGGATAAAATCTGATTTTGCAATTTTTATGCCTTGGTTTGCGGCTTTAGCAAATCCAATATTTTTTTTATTTTGAATTAGTTTAATTTTTTTTGATATTTTTTGTATATTTTTTGATTGATTTTTTTGTGAGTTGTTATCTATGATTATTATTTCGTTTAGATAGTTTTTAATGAATTTTAGTGATGCTAATAACCTAAATATTGTTTTTTCAGAATTATATGTAATGGTTACCAATGAAATCTTTTTAGTTATTGACATCGCTTATTTTTACGTATTAATTAAATATTAGAATGTGTAAAAAAATACAAATATTTTGTTTTTCTTTATTTTTAACGATTTTATCATCTTTTTTACTCTCTAGTGGTGTATTTGCTGTTAGTTATTTTGATGATACTTTTTCAAATTTGGATAATTGGGAGGTGTTGTCGAATGGTTTTACTGGTAGTTGGAGTGTTGATAATAACACTTTGGTTGGGTCTGTTGGAAAACAGGAAAATTCTTTTATTTTATTAAAGAATTTTGAATTTGGTAAAAATTTTGAATTAGCTTATGAGGCTAAGAATAATGTTGGGATAGATCAAGAATTATTATTTAGAGTTGATAAAGATATTCCGGAGTTCTATGTGATAAATACTCGCTTTTATGAACCTAAATGGAGTCAAGACGGTGCTAATGAGGTTGTTGTTTGGAAATGTTTTTCTTTCGAGAAAAATAGTTGCTCTGAGGTGGTAAGAAATAAAAATTTAGGTTTTATTTTAAACAAAGGTCAGTTTTATAACTTTAAACTTGTTGTAAATGTAAATAAAATTGTTTTCTCTATTGACAATAATGAAGTTATTAATCAGATGTTTGATGATGATTATGTTGGTGGTGTTGGGTTTTGGAATTGGGGTGGTGATTTTCGAGATGGTGTTTCTAATGTTTATAAAAATTTTTCTATAGTTTCTTACGATTATAATTTTCCGACTCCGATAGAGACGCCGACACCGACAATTACTCAAACTCCAACGGAAACTCCGACACCAACAGCTATTCCAACAGAAATTCCCAGAAAAAAGAAAATTTTTATTCTTCCCGGACTTGGGGCGAGTTGGAACTCTAAGGCGATTGTTTATGGGCAACAAGTGAGTGATAGTGATTGGAAAATGACGCCTTTTGTGAATAATTATGATGGAATAACGGAATTGATGGATTTGAATGGTTTGGAAAAAGATAAGGATTATTTTGTTTGGAATTATGATTGGAGAAAAAGTATGGCTGATATTAAAACGGATTTTGATGAATATATCAGGGGTAAAAACTTATCTGACGGTGATGATGTCTATTTAATTGGTCATAGTTTGGGTGGGGTGGTAGCGAGGTTATGGGCACAAGATAATTCCGGTAGTTCCAATATTAAAAAAGTAATTGCGCTGGGTTCTCCGAATCTGGGTTCTGTAGATGCTTATTCGGTATGGAACGGAGGAAAAGTTTTAAAAAATAATGGATTGTCGTCGGTGGTTTTTAATATAATTTTGGGGTTGCAAAACAAGGGGTTTGTTTTAACTGATTTGGATAAAGTTAGAAATTATGCACCGGTAGTTAGGGATTTATTGCCGGTTTTTGATTATGCCAGTAAAAATAAAAAGATAGTTTCCTGGAATTTATTGGAAAGCCATAATGATTTTTTGAAGAATGAAAATTCTAAATTGTCCGGTGTTGGCGATAAATTGAAGTTTTCGGTTGGGTTAGGGATATCGACTCCGGCTATTTTAAATTTGGGTGAGAGGTCTTTTATATCTAAATCATTAGGTTTATGGCCTGATGGTGAATTATTGAATTATTCTTATTCAAACGGTGACGGGATAGTTCTTAAGAAAAGTTCGGGTATGGATTTGGCTAACTTTTTTGAGGTTAATTCTGATCATGGTAGTGTACCGTTTAAGTCAATAGAAATGATTGCTTCTGAAATTGACTTGGAGAAGAGGAATATTTTATCTAGTTATAGTGATAATTTTTCGGATAGTCTAGTTATTTTTGTGGGTTCTCCGGTGACGTCTTGGTTGAAATGCGGAAGTGAAATTTATCAAGAGAATGGTGGATTTATTGTGGCAAAAAATAAAAATTATAGTGAGTGTGAACTAAATTTATCTCCGACTGACAATGGAACAGTTCATGTAGTTTTGGGAAATACCAAGACTAATGAGTGGAATTATTTTGAAGATGAAGTTAATTTGGGCAGTCCGGAAAAAATTAAAATTGATTATAAAAAAGCAGGGATAAAAATAGATATTGGCAATAAACAGATTTTGAAGGATCAAATAAAAAGTGATTTGGAGAAATTGGGGTTGATAAAGACGGTCGTATTTTTAAATAAAAATGATCTGTCCAGAGTTATTTGGGATGTTTTTGAATATCGAGGCAGAAATAACGAGAGGTTAATTAGTCAAAGAGTTTTGGATAATTTGTTTATTTATGGCTCGATAATCAGTCCGGATAAAATCAGGGGTAATTATACTTGGTTGGATATGTATATTAATTTATTGGAAAATACCCTTAATCTAAAATCAAAAAGGAAAAATATTTCTCAAAAATCAGGAGCTAGTTTGGTTCAGTTGAAAAATTTAGAAAGTAATATTAACCAAATGATTAAGGATAAAAAATATCCTAATTATCCAATTGTTGGGATGTTTGTTGCTGGTTATGGTGCTGAATCATTGAAAGATTAGCTTTTTTAGAGTTTGTCAATTTCGGAAAGGAGTTGAGTAAGAATCTGGCCCTCAGGGACGGTTTTGAGAATTTGGCCTTTTTTGAAAATGACTCCCTGATGGCGACCGCCGGCGACACCAATGTCGGCTTCTTTGGCTTCACCGGGACCGTTGACGACACAGCCCATGACGGCAACAGTAATTGGTTTGTTGACAGACAATAAAGCTTTTTCGACTTGGTTGGCTAATCCAATTAAATCAATTTCAGTGCGGCCGCAGGTGGGACAGGAAATTAAATTGACTCCCCTACTGCGAAGTTTTAGTGACTTGAGAATTTCCCAACCAACCCGAACTTCTTCAAGTGGATCTCCGGTGAGAGAGACCCGTATAGTATCGCCTAAGCCTTCAAAAAGCATGATACCTAAACCGACGGAACTTTTGACGGTGCCGGTATTTAAAGTGCCAGCTTCGGTGATGCCGAGGTGAAGGGGGTAATCAACTTTTTGGGAAAGAAGCCGATAAGCTTCAACGGTTCTTTGAATATCAGAGGCTTTGAGAGAAATAACGATGTTGTAAAAACTTAGTTTTTCCAGAATTTTGATGTGACTCAGGGCGCTTTCGACCATGGCCTGAGCGGTGCGGCCATATTTGGTTTCGGCTGCTTTTTCCAGAGAACCGGTATTAATGCCGATACGAATGGGAATTTTTTTGTCTTTGCAGGCATCAACAACTTTTTGAACATTTTCTATCTTTCCGATGTTACCGGGGTTAATCCGAACTTTATCAACACCGTTTTTGATTGATTCTAAAGCTAATTGGTAGTCAAAATGAATGTCGGCAACAAGAGGGATGTGAATATTTTTTTTGATATCTTTGATGGCTTTGGCAGCAGTCATGTCGGGGACGGCGACGCGGATAATTTCACAGCCGGCATTTTCTAAATCCAGAATTTGTTTGATGGTAGCCGTGGCGTCTCTAGTGTCAGTATTGCACATGGATTGAACCAGAATAGGATTACCGCCACCGATTTTTAAATTGCCAATTTGGACTTCACGGGTTTGTTTCATATGACTTTAAGTCGTTAGTTTTTAAGTTTTCCTGTGGTTGGTGTAATACTTTTCGGTCTCGTCTAAAAATTGTTGCGTTGGGAAATAATTCTGATAGTCTTTTTACACTTTCTGTGGAGATTTCCTGATAATAAGAATAGGTTGCCTCGTCAAAATAAGTCCCTGGTTCAGTTACTTTCTCTGCATATATAACCGGACCGTCAATACAAATACCATTAATATATTTTGATAAAATTCCGCTTGGAATGGCTTTCCAATTTGGATGGAACTTATACACATCCTTTCCACCAGGAGAAAGTTTTTCAATGAATCTTAGCATAGCTAATTCTTCTTTAGAGAACCGTTGACTTACTAATTCAGGATATTTAGTTTTTATCTCTAAATATTTAAAAAAATCAAGTTTTAATAATCTTTGTAGGCCAGGATTTTGATAATCAATAGTAACCATATATTCATCTGTATTTATAATTTTTTTATCCCCTTCAAAGGTATCAAAAAATGAACAAAATCTGGCTTCGTCTTCACTTTCAGGTAGGCCAAACCATTCTGAGGCAAGAATCCCATATTTAGAAATCAACAGCATCTTTGAATCATCAAAATCTCCAGATTGTGGTTTGTTGATTTTATGGAATATTTGGCCTTTATTTAAAACAACTTTTCCTTCTTGATCAGTAACTAAACTATTTATAGTATTTTCTGAACTATTTGATTCTTGATATATGGCTTCGATTTGGCTAATAATTTGTTTCTGTTCTGGGTTTAATTCATGGAATGTTTGTTGACCATTTGGATTATCATCATCAATATCCGATCTAATGTGCTGCATATCTCCAAAATATCTAGTTTTTATCTCACCGAGATTTCTTCCCTTGAGAGTTATTCCGGTCATATCTGGTTGTCTTTCTTGATTATTACCAGGATTCCCAATATTGGGCTCTCTATCCATATCGTATTATATATTATTAGTGGTTGTTAGAGGACTCGAACCTCTGACCTGTCCCGCAGCGGCGGGACTGCTCTAACCAATTTTTTAAAGGTGGTCGCTACAGGACTCGGACCTGTGACAAGTCCGAAATATCGGACTGCTCTACTATCATGATTAGTGGTTGTTAGAGGACTCGAACCTCTGACCTGTCCCGCAGCGGCGGGACCACTCTAACCTCGGCCAGGGGCCGATCAGCCTTTGGCTGAAACTGAGCAATGTGGTTGTTAGAGGACTCGAACCTCTGACCTCTTCGATGTGAACGAAGCGCTCTAACCAACTGAGCTAAACAACCGTGAATTTTGGAATCCTAGTATTTTGTAATTATATCAGCTAGAATTTGAAGTATGAAATTAAGATATAAATCACAAAAAGGTTTTGCTTTAGGTAAATTTTTATTGGAATTTATTCAATCAATTGTTTTGGCTTTGGCGGTATTTGTGTTGTTTTATTTATTCGTGGCTCAGCCAAATGAGGTTAAGGGGAGTTCGATGTATCCGAATTTTAAAGATAAGGAATATTTGTTAACAGAAAAGATTAGTTATCAGTTTGGTGAGCCTAAAAGAGGTGATGTGGTGATTTTTAAAGCGCCAGCCAGCGAACCGTGTGCGGCTGATGAATGTGAATATATTAAAAGAGTAATTGGTGAACCGGGTGATAGAGTTATGGTTAAAGATGGAGAAGTGTATGTTAACGGAGAAATGTTGGATCAGTCTTTCCTGCCGGAGAAGGTTTATACGTCTGAAGGTGAATATATGGAAGAAGGGGTGGAGAAAGAAGTTCCTGAGGGTGAGTATTTGTGTTTTGGAGATAATCGGCCTAATTCCAGAGACGGAAGAGAATTTGGTCCGATTAGTCGTGATTTAATAATCGGTAAGGCGTTTTTGAAATATTGGCCGTTGAGTTCTGTGAGTTTGATTCCAAAAGTAAGTTTTTAGTCTTGATTGTTTAAATTGGTGAGGTCTTTTTTACAGATTTGTTTGTAGAGTTCTTTGAGATTCTGGAAGCGATTGTCAACTGGGCCTTTAAATTGGAAAGTGACCTGAGTGATGACGTTGGTTTGAGTAATTTTGACATTGGTGGTTTTATCGTTGAAAAATTCCTTAAAATCGGAACTAATGTTGTCAAGACGAGATTTAAGGAATTGGGGAATGTTTTCTTTGGTGATGGGAACGCTACCCTCTTCAATTTTTTTCTTCATCCGGCGGGCAATATCTTCGGCTCGACGAACGGAAGCTTTTTCTTTGAGGACTATTTTGTAAGCTTCGATGGTTAAACGGGTGTCGCCGATACTCGAGAGAGCTCGGGCGTGACCTTCGGAGATGAGACCGGAAAGAAGACCGTCTTTGAGAGCGTCTGGTAAGGTGAGTAACTTGAGACAGTTGATGACATAGGGGATGCTTTTGCTGACTTTTTTGGCGATTTGATGATTATCGAATTGAAATTCGTCTTTAAGGCGGAGAAAAGCTTTGGCCCGTTCGATAGGATTTAAATCTTTTCTTTGGACATTTTCAACGATAGCCATTTCCAGCATTTGTTGGGGATTGGTTTCTTTAACGATGGCTGGGACATATTCTAATTTTAAGATTCGGGCAGCTCGCCAACGACGTTCACCGGCGATGATTTGGTATCCGGCTGGAGTTTTAGCCACAATTAGTGGTTCAAGAATACCGTGCTCCTTGATTGACTCGACTAATTCAGAGACTGATTCGGGAGAAATAATACCACGGGGCTGTAACGGATTGGGTTCAAGCTGGTTGGTGGGGATTTGAGTTACCTGTTTCATCATGAAACAAGGTTACTATGAAAATACTCATGAAAAAAGGAGACAAAACTAAGTCAAAAGAAATCAGATGGTTTATTTTTTGACAACAGAAACAAAACTTTTACCTAACCTTTTGAAGAATTTTACAATTCCCGGTCTGACAGCGTAAATGGTATAGTCTTTGCCGGTTTTAGTGCCATTGCCGGCATGAAAACTGGAACCAACTTGACGGACAATGATTTGACCAACTTCGGCTTTTTGGCCGCCGAACTTTTTGACACCTCGGCGCTGACCGGGACGATTAGTTTTTTGATTGGTTTTTCCTTGTGATTTTGTATGTGCCATAAACTAGATTTTAGATCTTAGATGATAGATCGGAGTTAAAAAGTAATTTTATTGATTTGGATTTCGGTTAATTGGGCCCGGAAACCGCGGGTTTTGCGGTAACGGGATTTACTTTTGTATTTAAAAACCCGGATTTTTTTGTCTTGGAAGTTTTTAAGAACAGTGAATTCAACAGAGGCACCTTTGACGGTTGGAGCACCAACTTTAACTTCCTGGCCATCAGAAACTAAGAGAACCTGATCAAGATTAACTTTCTCGCCTTCTTTAAGGTTTAAATTGTTGATGGATAATTTTTGGTTTTCTTCAACTTTAAATTGAGAGCCAGAAATGGCAATAACGGCTTGTTTCATACTTTTCGATTATAACATAGGAAAAAATGTAAGCAATATTTAGGAGGAGTAGATGACGCCGATAGAAAAAAGCAGGGTCATAATGGAAGAACCGCCAACGGAAAGAAAGGGTAGAGGAATACCGGTTACGGGTAAAATCCCGATGTTCATACCAATATTGATGAAGACTTGCATCCAGATTTGGATAGCGATACCCAGAGTGAACAGAAATAAAACGCGATTATTTTTGGAAAGAAAGGCTTTATTGAATAAAGTTTTGATAAGAAAATAGTAGGCCGTAAGAATGATAAAAACACCGACAAAACCAAGTTCTTCAGTGGTGGCAGCAAACATAAAATCAGTGTGTTTTTCGGGAAGAAATAAAAGTTGACCTTGAGTCCCCTTCTTGTAACCTTTACCCCAAAAACCTCCGGAACCAATGGCGATTTTTGATTGAATAACGTTGTAACCTTTATCCAAAGGATCTGATGAGGGATTGATGAAATTGATAATTCTATCTTTCTGATAATCGTGAAGAACGACATTGTAGAGAATTGGTGAAAAGATAACTAAGACGGCTCCTAATATTAGGGATATTTTTAAAAGCTTATGGTTGTATAAAATAATGGGAGCTATTAGGAAGAGGACAGAAAGTGTACTGCCTAAATCGGGTTGGAGCATAATGATTCCAACCGGAATTAAATGAAGTAAAGGGAGATCGGTGTTGGCTAAAAAAAGCATTAACCAGGGTTTAACTATTTCTGATGGTTGGATGGAAGTAAAACCAAGATCAATCCAGCGCCGGGAACCCCGAGTAATATTGTTGAGCAGGATGGGGGTAAAAAGTAAAAGACAGGAGCCGATAAAAATAAACCATTTAGATGAGGCAATTTGTTTGGGGTTAACGAGTCGGCCAATAAAGAAAAGAATTAACCCAATACCCCAGGCGGCTAATTGTTTAATAACCGATCCCGGAGCCACAGAACTGACCATGAGGATATTGATGGAAAAAAGAACGGCCAGGCTAATTAAAACAGCCAACCAGGGAGTTTTGGTCATGGTTAAATTTTAGCCGATTTTTTCTACTTTGAGTTGATTCGATTTAGCAATTGACTCGGCCAGTGTTTTTGATTTAATTTCTGTTTCAAATTTAGCCGGCCAGTTGGGAGCAAAGATTTTGATTTTATCTTTGAGGTCTAAGTTGGCCTCTTTGCGGAGATTTTGAATTTGGCGAATTAGGTCACGGGTATCGCCTTCTTCTTGAAGTTCTGGGGTAATATTAGTGTCTAAGGTAACAACTAGATTATCTTTTGAAGAAGTAATTTCTATGTTTTTGACATTAATTTCGGTTTTAATTATTTCCAGTAATGAATTATTTAAGTCTATTTTTTGATTAGTAGAAATAGTTAATTTAGCTAATGGCTGGCGGGTGCTGATGCTTTGGGTTTTTCGGATCATATTCCCCTGCTCACAGATTTGTTGGACCAACAGCATATCAGTGGCAATTTTTGGGTTAAATTGCTGAGCTTGGGGGTAATATTCCAAGTGGATTGATTCCGGTTTGGAAGAATCAATATCAACAACTAATTTTTGCCAAAAATATTCAGTAATGAAGGGAATTATCGGGGCGACGGTTAGACTAAACTGAATTAAAACTTGCCAAAGTGTCTGAAGGGCATCAGCATCGCCATTGACAAATCGGTCGCGTGATTGGCGGATGTACCAGCGGGAAAGATCGTTGACATACGGTTCAATTAGTCTGGTAGCATTGGGTAAGTTGTATTCATCTAATTGTTGACTAATGTTGTTAGTTAAAGCGTTAGTTTGATTTTTGATCCACAAATCCAGAGGATTGGAATTTTTAATGTCTAATTTCGAATTTCTAATTTCTAAATTTGGAGTGAAATCGTGTAAGTTGGCGTAGGTCAAAAAGTATCTGAATGAGTTCCAGAGAGGCAATAAAACATTTTTGATTTGATTATCGAATTCCTTCTCGTCAAGGTTAATATTTTCACCGATCATAATGACACTGCCCATAAGATAAAGTCGCATGGCGTCGCCGCCGTATTTTTGGAGGACCATTTTGGGATCAGGATAGTTTTTAAAAAGTTTACTCATTTTGCGGCCATCGGTGCCCATCATGGTGCCGGTAACAACACAGTTTTTGAAACTTTCTGACTGAAATAAAGTGTTGGATAAAACGTGAAGAGTATAAAACCAGCCGCGGGTTTGGCCGATGTATTCGACAATATAATCGGCAGGAAAACTGGTGGCAAAAAATTCTTTATTTTCAAAGGGATAATGAAGCTGAGCGTAAGGCATGGCGCCGGATTCAAACCAACAGTCGAGAACTTCGGGGACACGATGGACTTTTTTACCGCATTTATCGCAAGTAATGGTAATTTCATCAATATCTGGTTTGTGTAAATTGGTGACTTTTTGACCGGATTTAGTTTCTAAATCAGCAATATTCGAAGGTACATACGTCTCACCACAATCGCATTCCCAAACCGGAATGGGTGAAGCCCAAAAACGGGAACGGGATAAACACCAGTCAGGGGCGGTTTCAATCCCCTGTCCAAATCGGCCATTTTTGATGTGTTCCGGAACCCAATTAATTTTTTGGTTAGTGGAACGCATTTGGTCTTTAACTTTTTGAACGTTGAGGTACCAGGCGGTTTGAGATTTATAAATTAATAGGGTGCCACAGCGATAACAGAAAGGATAACTGTGAGTAATTAACTCTTGCTTAAAAAGCAAATTACGATTTTTTAGATCTTCAATAACTAACGGGTCGGCTTTTTTGACAAAAAGGCCAGTGAATGGGGTGACCTGGTCGATAATTTTGCCTTCATCGTCAACATGGGAAATAATAGATAAATTATTTTCTTTGCCAAGAAGAGCATCATCTTCACCGAAACCAGGAGCAATATGAACAATACCGGTACCATCGGTCATAGAGACAAAGTCGGCGTGATAAATTCGGTAATCTTTGTCGGTAACTTCAAAGAATTGATAAAGCGGTTGATAAGAAAGACCAAGTAACTTTTGGCCTTTGAATTCTTTAACAACTTGATAGTTTTGACCAGCTAAAACAGTTTCGATGCGAGCTTTAGCGAGAATTATATTTTCATTGTTTACTTTAATTTCAGAATAAATTTCATCTTGATTAACAGCCAAGGCAAGATTTCCCGGGAGAGTCCAAGGGGTGGTGGTCCAGGCCAAAATGTAGGCATCGCGGTCGGTTAGTTTAAACTTGATGGAAATGGCCGGGTCTTCAACGTCTTTGTAAGAGTTGTCCATGGCGATTTCAAAATTGGAAAGCGGAGTGGAACAGCGAGGACAAAAAAGCGAAATGCGGTTACCTTTATAAATTAAATCTTTTTTGTAAATCTCGGAAAAAACCCACATGACACTTTCCATATAATTTAAATCCATGGTTTTGTAGGCGTGTTCCAAATCGACCCAACGGCCGACATGATCGACGTACCAGGGCCATTCCTGAGAAACGTTTTGAACGTAATGGTAACAAGCGTCGATATATTTTTTGATACCAACAGTTTCAATATCTTTTTTATTTTTTAGACCAAGTTGTTCTTCAACCTTATTTTCGGCAGGAAGTCCATGGCAATCCCAACCCCAAACGCGGCGAACGCGTTTGCCTTTCATAGTCCAATAACGGGGAATGACATCTTTGGCGATACTGGAAAGCAAATGACCATGGTGGGGCATACCGGTAATAAAAGGAGGCCCATCGTAAAAACTGTAATTCTCCCCTTCCGGGCGGGTGGTAATTGATTTTTCAAAAATTTTTTTGTCTTTCCAAAATTTGATGGTGTCTTCTTCGAGCGCAGTAAAATTGACATTTGGGGGAAGATTTTTGAATTTTGACATAGTTTATTTTACAAAAAAATCCTTCGGATGAAGGATTTTGATATGTCATGTAATCCCAACTTGTCGGGAAACGTGACTATTTAATAATAATTATTTTTGAATTAGTATGATTCACTGATGGAAGTATTATAACATTCATATAAAATTAATTCTTTTTGCGCAGGAAGGCGGGGATGTCGAATTCATCGACAATATCAATGCCGGCGGGGATGTCTTTGTCACCGAGATATTTTTTGATTTCCTGATTGTCAATGGGGATTGATTCGATAGTTTCTTTGGGTGGAGTTTGGGGTAAGGGGTTTGATGTAATTGGCGGAGTAACAGGTTTTTTGAATGATTGATAGAAATGAGCTTTGGTGCTGTCAAATCCGGTGGCGATGACAGAAATTTTGATTTTGCCTTTTAGTTCCGGATCAATAGTAGCGCCAAAAATAATATTGGCGTCGGGGGCGGTTCGTTGAGTAATAGTCCTGGCAGCTTCTTCAATTTCGGCCATGGTTAAATCCGGACCGCCGGTAATGTTAATTAAGACTCCGCGGGCACCTTCAATATCGACTTCGACCAGGGGTGATTCGATGGCGGCTTCGACGGCCAATTTGGAACGGTCTTCACCTTCGGCTTCGCCAACACCCATAAGGGCTGAACCGGCATTACTCATAACGGCCTTAATATCGGCAAAATCAAGATTGATAAGTCCCGGGACGGTGATTAAATCAGCGATAGCTTTAGTGCCTTTGTTTAAGACAGAATCGGCAATTTTAAAAGCTTCAATTAAAGTGGCTTTATTATTGACTACTTCCATAACTTTTTGGTTAGGAATAACAATGAGAGTGTCGACATTATTGCGAAGTTGAGATATCCCCTCTTCGGCATTGGTCATGCGGCGGGTGCCTTCAAACATGAATGGTTTGGTGACGACAGCGATAGTTAAAATACTCAGCTCTTTTTTGGCAATTTCGGCAATTAACGGAGCGGCCCCAGTACAGGTACCACCACCCATGCCACCGGTGATAAAAACCATGTCGGTGCCGGCTAAGACCTCTTTAATGCGTTCACGGGATTCTTCGGCGGCTTTTTGGCCTGTTTGAGGATTACCGCCAGCACCTAAACCTTTGGTAAGTTTTTCGCCGATTTGAATTTTGATGGGGGCTAGGGAATTTAATAAAGCCTGAGAGTCGGTATTAACAGCGATAAAGTCAACACCCTTAATAGTATCTTCGGAAATCATGGAGTTAATAGCGTTATTACCGCCGCCACCAACACCAATAACTTTAATTTTGGCAAATTGACCGGCAAGGGTTTTAATAAGTCCCATATAAACTTAAGGCATTAAAGGCTCTATTAATTTTTTGATCTTACCGAAGAGGCCACCAACAGAAACTTTATTTTTTTTGACGGTAGTGCTGGAAGTTTTTTTGATGTCGTTACTAAACATGAGTAAACCGATGGAGCTACTGTAAGCAGGATTAATAATGTCATCAATAATACCACCAACTTTAGGGGGGTTGGCAATACGTAGGGGTAAAGGAATTATCTTTTCACAGACCTCCTTAATGTTAACAGTTTGAGCTCCCCCACCGGTGAGAACGATACCGGCAGGGATGGTTTGAGCAAATCCACTGTCTTCAATTTTTGAATAAATCAGATGAAAAATTTCTTCGAGGCGTGGTTTGATAATACCGTTGATTGAAGTTTGGACGGAGACTCGGCGTTTGTCATCTGACTGAATGCCGAAATTAGAAAGTTCAATTTCGTCTTCAAATTTTTTGGATTCGGCAATTTTATTAAGACGGAGTTTAATTTTTTCAGCATCGTCAAGAGAAAACCGAAGTCCAATGGCTAAATCGTTGGTGACATTACCGGCACCAACAGGAATGACTGAGGAATAAACAGGGGAACCTTCGTTAAAGATGGTTAGAGTGGTGATACTGCCGCCAATATCAACCAAGGCAACACCTAGTTCTTTTTCGGTTTCAGTTAAAGTGGATTTGGCGGTAGCCAGACCGGAATAGACTAACTGATCGATTTTAATACCAATATCCTCAAGACATTTTTTGAGATTTTTTAGAGAAGGAGTGGAGGCAATAATGATGTGGGCTTCCACTTCCAGTCGGACTCCATTCATGCCGACAGGATCGATAACTCCTTCCTGACCGTCAACGGTATATTTGACCGGAATAATGTGGATAATTTCTTTTCCGTTAGGAACAGCAATAGCTTTGGCAGCTTCGATAACTCTTTCGATATCATTTGGATCAATTTCCCCATTGGGATTACTAATGGCGACAACGCCGTGAGAGTTAATTGATTCGATGTGAGGAGCGGAGAGACAAACAGAGGCGGAATTAATTTGGAAACCAGCCATTCTTTCAGCGGATTCAATACTTTGAACAATAGTAGAAGAGGCTTGTTCAATATTGATAATTTGACCTTTTCTGAATCCCAATGAAGGAATGGAGGAGACGGCAATGATATTAAATTTGTCTTCAGTATCGGAATATTGGCCGATAATGGTAGTGACTTTGGAGGTACCAATATCGATACCGCTAATTATTTTTGAATGTTGCATAAGGGTGTGCTGGACTCAAATCAACTAATTTGAGACTTTGATGATTAATTCTAGCGGTTTTTATGATGTCTTGCAAAGAAGAAATTTGCCAAAATGGATCTTTTTGATCGGAAAGGATGATTTTAATGTTTTGATCGTCATAAGACAAATAAAATTCGATTTGATGATTAAAATCACGGACGGTTAGGGTAGAAGTAGATAATTTACTGGTGTTTATGGCTAAATTTAGATTCTGATAGAAATTATTTTTGTCTGATTTGGGGTCAAAAGTAGTTTTTGGTTGATTAAGCTTGATGGAAAATATAAGTAATAAAATTCCGATAATTGGAAGGATTAAAAGAAATTTAAACGATTTCATGAATCAGTTGGAGGAGTTGATAATTTGGTTTAGGTAATGAATTTATTTTTGTTTTAGAATCGGATTTTATTAGTTTGTTTATATTCTTGAGAAGTGATGATGGGCTAAGTTGTGTTTGGGGAATAATTATTGTAGATTTGGGAAGATTTTTTTTGACCCAGTTGGCGTTAAGGATTTGTTCGTCTTGCTGGCTTTGAGGTAAGGGAATTAAAATTGATTTTTTGTTTAAAGCAGCAATTTCCTGACTGGTGTTAGCGCCGGAACGACTAATGATAATATCAGTGTTTTGAAGGATCCAAGGTAGATTGTCGGTGTCAAAATAGTCGGCAGCTAAATAATTGGGATAAATTAATGAAAGCGATTCAAATTGGTTGATATCATTTTTACCTGTTTGATGGATAATATTAATTTTTTTGAGGTTTGGTAATAATTGTTGAATTACGGTATTAATAAAATGAGAACCTTGGTTTCCGGCAGTGATATAAATTAAAGGTAGTTTTGAGTTTTTAAAATTGATGTTTTTGGGGATTTTAGTTTGTTTTTCAAAAAGTTGGTAGCGAAGAAGGTTGCCGGTGATTTTGATTTTTTCCGGCGGTAACTGATTAATTTGCTGAGGATTATCGAAGGAAAGAGCAATTTTGTTAACAAAGTAACTGTTGATTTTGGTGGTGAGACTATTGGTTAAGGTCTGTTCGTGAGTGATGCTGGGAATATGCCTGATTTTGGCATTAATAATGATAGGAACAGAAACATAACCACCAAAAGAGACAACAATGTCCGGTTTGTTTTTTTTGATTAAAAAGAAGGTTTGGAAGATACCGGAAATGGTTTTGGGGATGCCGGCAAGAGTGTTAGGTAAGTAGCGACGATCAAATTTGCCACAAGGAATAGAAAAATAGTCGACTCCTAATGGTGGAATTATTTTTGATTCGATGGAAGTATCGTGGGTGTCGTTGGAATTTGACTGGCGACCAATGTAGCTAATGTGCCATTCAATTTTGGAGTCGGCCTGAAGTTGGCGGATAAGTTCAATAGCCGGAGTAAGGTGGGTGCCGGTGATGAGAATCCTTTTTTTGATCGGTTTCATTATCAGAGTATATCAACAAAAAACTATTGTTTTAAATTTATGGTTTTTGGTGTCGTTTTGAATTGAGATGGCGGATTTTGCTGGTAGGTGATTTTTCGGGTATAGATCTTAGAGATTTACTCTCCTGAAATAAAGTGTGTTTTTTTTCGATATTACGTATCAGGCCAATAGTAGTCATAAGAGTGAGTAAAGATGAACCGCCGTAAGAGATGAAGGGTAAGGGGACCCCGGTAAGCGGAATTATATTAGCAATGGCGGAAATATTTATGAGTGATTGGTAAGCAATCCAGCAGGCGGCTCCAGAGATGAAAAGTGAAGCAAACTGATCATTTTTAATAATAGAGGCAATTTTGATAAGGTAAGAGATTAAAAAGATATAAATTAGGAGAACGATGAGGATACCTAAAAATCCAGTTTCTTCTCCAATTATAGCTAAGATAGAATCGGTGGAAATTTTAGGGAGAAATCTATATTTTTGGTCAGAATTAGCGAACCCTTTACCAAATAAGCCTCCTGAGGATAGGGATAAAATAATTTGGTTGCTGTGATAAGAGGAGCTATTGCCATTATTTTCTGGATTAATCAGGGTTTGAAGTCTGGCTGATCGATATGGTGAACTGATAATTAAAATGAAACAGAGTCCGATTAGACTAAGACAAAAAAGGAAAAGTGGCATGATTTTGCCCCCAGAAAGATAATACATAGAAATAATAATAGCGGAGCTGAGGATGGCGGTGCTAAGGTTTGGTTCCAAAATAATCAGAATGAAAGGGATACTTAAGTGGCAAATTAGATTTATCAGGTTGCGCTTGGATTCTTGAGAAAAAAGTAAGGCAAAATAAATGACAGAGCTGAATTTAAATAATTCTGACGGTTGAAAACTAAAGATACCTAAATTAAGCCATCTGCGGGCTCCTAAAGCCTGATTACTAAGTCCGGGAATTAATACCAAGATTAGTCCAATAATTGATCCAAAATAAATTATGGGTGAAAGTTTTTTGACGATTTCAATTTTTATTTTGGAAATAATAAATGAAACGATGAAACTGACAAGAATCCAAAACCCTTGTTTTTTGAGAAAGTAGAATTTGTCGCCGGCGGTATTGTTAGCTTCAGTGAGTGAAGAGATAGAGATAAAAGTAAAGCCAATGGCGATAAGAAAAAAAACCAGACTGATCAGAGGCGATTTATCCTTTTTCATGGAGCAGGTTAATGATATTTTGGGGTATTTGGATCGGCTCTAAAGTTTGAGTAAAGGCAATGAAATCGTGGTATTTTTTTATGGTTTGACTGTCTTGATTTTTGAGAGTAACTTCTGAACCGATAATTTTGGCTGAATCAAGCAATGATTGGGTTTCTGAGGCTGTGGGGACTGAAGGCAATTTAATAAATTGGGCTAGATGAAAAAGAAATAAGGGATTAAGTGATTGGTTAATTTCGATTTGAGTATAAAAGGCGAAAGAAGCGGTAAGTCGGGGGTTGCATTCAAGTAAATAGACCTGATTGTCGGAAACTAAAAAGTCCAAACCAAAAAATCCCAGATAAGACATTGACTGAATAATTTGAGCAAAATCCGAAGTGATTGTTTTAACTCGATTTTGGATTTCGATTGGGGCTAAACAAGGCCATTGACGACCGACAGTAGTAAATGGGTTTTGGGTTAATTCTTTTAGGCCGGTGTATTGCAGGGCCGGTGGACTTTGAATCAGACCTTCGGAAGTGAGACAACAATTGTTTAGAAGTGAATAACCGGTGATGAATGGAGAAAATTTTACTTTAGTTTCTAAGGGAATACTGTTTTTGATGGTTTCCCAATTGTCGGCGGAGAAAGTACTTTTTCCGGCCCAACCAAAATGAGTTTGAACAACCAGCTGGTCAGTTTTAAACCGGTGTTGGTAGTTGATAAAATTTTGTTGATTAAAACTGTCTATATTTGCCGGAATAGTGGGTAAATTATTTTTTTGACAGAATTTTGTAAATTCGTTTTTATCTTCGAGAAAGCGGTTAAGCCGATGAGAAACTGAGGCGCAAATCCAATTGTTTTGATGACAAATAAAATCAATTTTAGCTGATGGTTTGAAAGGAATAATGACTATTTGGCGGTGGTTGGAAGTAGATTGGATATATTCCCGGACTTTTGGGTGTGATAAAAGTTTACCGCTATTTTGTGGAATTTTTTGGTTATCAGTTTTTTCTAAGGAGAAGTAAGGAATTTGGTGAGAATTTAAAAATTCTTTTGGTTTGGGAACAGAGGTAAAAATCAGATGGAAATTTTGAAGTTGGGGTAAGTAAATGTCTAAAAA
>CAYOPC010000008.1:22803-25242 GCA_964405765.1 uncultured Gammaproteobacteria bacterium
TTGTCTTTTTGGGGTAAAAATTTGGCAGAGAGAGCGTCAGTAATAAGTCGGGTTTCCGGGGTAAATTCCGGGTCAAAAGTTTTACTAACGGTTGGGTTGGCGGCTGATTGGCCAGCAAAAATTCTGACTTGAGGCGGTAACTTTTGAGAAATACCCAAAAGAGTGGTGCCGCTGCCGATAGGAATAAATATGCTGGTGATTTGGGGAAGTTGTTCTAATAATTCTGAGGAAATGATTTGATAGCCTTCACGGCTAGACGGGTCAGTTGATTGGCGGAGAAGATAAGCGCTTTGGGTTTTGGAAAATTTGACAGCATGACTGATGGGCTGATGGGAAAAGATAATTTCATGGTCGTATTGTTTGAGAAGTTTGAGTTTTTCAGCCGAAATGTTGGGGGAAAGAAAGATGGTTAGTTTAATGTTTTCCTGCTGACAGAAATGAGCAGCAGAAATAGCGGCATTACCGGTACTGGAAATAACGGCCTGGTGAAAATTATTTTTTTGGAGATTTTTGATTTGAAAGGGAATGGCTCTGTCTTTGGCGGAGCCGGTAATGTTTTGGTCTTCCCTTTTGAGATAAAAATTGTCTAATTTAACTAATGGAGTGTTTGTCATATAATGGGTTAACTTAAGCTTAATTATATATTTTTTATCCTTATGACACAAACAAATAAAATTATTTGCCCTGATTGCAGTTCAGAAATAAAATTGATCGAAGGGGTGATGATTGGAGATATTTTGGAATGCGAGGAATGCGGAACTGAAGTGGAGATACTGTCAATTGATCCATTGGAATATCGGGAATTAATCGAGGAAAAGTGATTTCAGACGGTAAATACCTTGATTATCAAATGTTGGGTCAGTAAGATCAACTTGGCCGTATTTGACTCCCCTGCCCCAAAATGAGCTGTTGACATAGTCGATAACTTTGCCATTTTTCTCAACAATAAAGAGAACGTGATGGCCATTTTTTTGGCGGATTAAGTCGCCAGTTTGAATTTCATTGATATCTTTGATTTTGACGGATAGTGGTTCTGAGGTAAGCATATCGGCTGAGGTTTTTCTGGGATTAAGAGTTATCTTTCTGCCCAATAATTTACCATAGTAAATTAATAATTGAGAAACCAGTCCGGAGCAATCAATACCGATTTTATGTTTTTTTTGGAAGTTGTATAGACGTTTGGCCGGGAGTTGTTTAAAATTGATTTTATTTTCTTTGGCAAGCCGTTGAGTTTCTTTTTGAATTTCTTTCCAGTGTCCTTTGGCACCTAAAAAACGTTCTTTGACTACACGGCGATGACGAATGATATTGATCATATAAGGGAGATCAATATAATGATTAATTTCTTGTTTGAGTTGGTCTAATTTAGTCCTAACCATAAACCAAAAATAGCTAAAATAATACCGGCCAACCAGGCGCGGGTAACAATTTTGGGTTCTTCCCAACCCATACTTTGGAGAGTTAAATGAATTGGAGCAGCAGGAAAGACTTTTTTGTGAAAATATTTTTTGCTAAAAATTTGAATAGCACTGCTTAACCCCTCGATAATAAAAGGAGAGCCGACAATGATCAATGGAACTATTTTACCTAAAATTAGAGCAATGACGGCAAAAGTAGCACCAAAGGAGAGGGCACCAACATCACCTAGCCAAATGCGAGCCGGGTAAACGTTGAAATAAAGAAAAGCGATAAGGCTACCGATCCAAAGACATAAAAATATAGAGATGGGGGTATCTAATGAACTGCTGGATAAAAACCAAAAAGCAAATAGGGCAATCATCAGAAGACCACAAGAAAGGCCATCAAGTCCGTCGGTAATATTAAAAAAATTGGCGAAACCGGTAATAATTATGGTGGAAATGGGAATGAAAAACCAACCTAAGTGGATAGCACCGAAGAATGGCAGGTAGATAAAATCAACTTTAAGGCTGAAGTAGATTAAAAATGAGGTGATAAATGCCAAAGTCAACTGAAGGATGAGTTTGTGAATCATACGTAGGCCAAAGAATCCTGTTTGTTTAAAGCCAAAAAATTTATAGATATCATCATATAAACCAAGTAGTCCGAAACTGATAAAAGTAAAAAAGACAATGGCTAGTTCATGAACAATTTGGTAATTAGTGGAGATAAAAATTTTGGAAAGTTTGATAGCCGGGAAAAGAATTAAAAATAAAATACAGACAGAAAGAATAATCAATAATCCCCCGCCGACCGGAGTGCCGGTTTTAATGTTGTGAAATTTGTCGAATATTGGGGTTTTTTTATTAAGAAAGTCAGTAGTAGTTTGTTTTTGGCGTTGAAATTTAAGTTTATAAAGGAGATTAATAAAAGGGACAACTAAAAGACTGGTAATCAAAAAAGAAAAAAGTAGCAGTCCTAAATAGAGATGAATCATAATTTTAGGTTTTTATATACTCTATGTTAGCACCTAAGTAACAA
>CAYOPC010000009.1:0-23882 GCA_964405765.1 uncultured Gammaproteobacteria bacterium
AGCTGCCAAACAAGAGGCTTATCCAAACATGAAAGTAATTCATGCCGAAGATGAAGTTGGTGTTGCCAATATGGCTGTTGGAGCTGCTTTTGCTGGCGCTCGGGCTGCTGTCGGCACTTCCGGTGGTGGATTTGCCCTGATGAACGAAGCTGTTAGTCTTTGTGGTATTGCTGAAGTCGGTTTAGTTTATTATTTAGTTTCCCGCCCCGGTCCGGCTACCGGTTTGCCGACTTGGACCGCTCAGGGTGATTTAATGCATGCTATTTATTCTGGTCACGGTGAATTCCCCAAAGTCGTTATGGCTCCGGGCGATATTGATGAATCTTTTGAAATGGGCTATCAATCTCTTAATTTAGCCGCCAAACTTCAAACTCCGGTTATTATTATTAGTGATAAATTTTTAGGCGAGTCTAGTGCTAATACTAATAATTTATCCAAAATTAAGGTAAAAATTGATAATGGCGACATTGAAATCAAACCCGGTCAAAATTTTGCCCGATACAAATTTACCGGTAATGGTGTTTCCCTTAGAACTCTTCCCGGCACTCCCGATGGTCAATTTCTCGCCAATAGTTATGAACATGATGAATTTGGTTTTGCCACTGAAGATGCCATTCTTTCGGAAAAAATGTTCCACAAGCGTATGGCTAAAAATAAACTAGCCATTAAACTTGCTCCCAAAGCCAACATTTTTGGTGCTAATTCAGCCAAAAAATTAATTATTTCTTGGGGTTCTACCAAAGGTCCTATTTTAGAAGCTCTCAAAAATTTACCCCATAAAGATGAATACGCCTTTTTACAAATCAAAACTCTTTGGCCTATCAACCCGGACATAAAATTAATTATTGATAATTTTAAACAAGTTATTGTCATTGAAAATAATGGCACTAGTCAACTTACTACTCTTCTGAAATCTCAATTCAATTTTAATCCCACCCAAATTTATCTCAAAAATAACGGCCGCCCTTTCTTCCCCGAAGAAATTATTAAATTTTTAGAAAGTCGCCCTGTCAAGGGAGATGTCCGAAGGACAGAGGGTTTATAAATTTATGCTTAATTACCGTTCCAGCATTACTCCCACTTGGTGTCCAGGCTGTCCTAATTATTTAGTTTATGCCGGCCTTCAAAAGAATTTTGCTGACCTAAAAATCAATTTGGATAATTTAGTTATGAATTACGACATTGGTTGTGCCGGTAACATGGCTGATTTCTTTAAAACCTATGGTTTCCACACTCTTCACGGCCGATCTATCGCCACTGCCATGGGTGAAAAAATAGTTAATCCCAACCTTACAGTTTGCGTTATTGGTGGTGACGGTGGTATCTATGGTGAAGGTCTTAATCATTTAGTCGCTGCCGTTCGTGCCAACATTAATATCAAAGTTTTTGTTTCCAATAATTCTCTCTACAGTCTAACCACCGGTCAAACTAGTCCCACTACCCCCAAAGGGGCTCACACCAAATCCACTCCAACCGGTAATATCAATGAGCCTATTCATCCGGTCGAATTACTCAAAACTATTAATCCTCAAATTTTTATTGAATCTGTCAATATCACAGATATTTCCAAACTAAATGACATTATTAAACAGGCTTTGGAATTCCCTGGTTTTGCCCTAGTCGATATTGCCCAGGAATGTGTTGCTTTTGGTAAACAACTAAAATGACATACCAATTAAATACTTTCGATCCACCCAAGACATGGGAAGAACTGATCAAATTAAAACCAAAAATTTGTCATTCGACTCCGGAAACTGCCCGTTTTCCCGAAGATTTAGCCTTTTATGAACTCTACACTAAACTTGTCCCTCGAGACATTCGACTAGAAATAATCAATCAATTAATCGGCCACGTTGATTATAAAATTCTCCAAAATAATTTTCCTTATCTTAAATTACTCAAACATCTTCCTCAGGTCAAACATTATTGTCTTTGGAGTCGTATTGGTGAATTAAGTCCAGAAAAAATAGCTTCAGAAATTTCAAAAACTTTTCCTGGTAAAAAATATTTTTGGTTAGAAAATAGCCCTCAAACCAAATCTGTACCTGAAATTTGGCACTGCCAAATTTTTATCAAAGAAAAATAACTATTTTTTTATCGCCACTATTGCCATAAACATCGGTATTTCTTCTCTGGCTCTGTTTTCCATTTTTGCCTTACCTCCGGTACTTTTTTTATCACTAATCCATTCTTCAATTCTTTCAATCACCAATCCATTTTCATTCAATATTTGGCTGTATTTTGATAGGGGAGTATGAAATGACCAAGTCGTTTCCGATTCTTTAAATTTTCCCGGGTTAGTTGTAATTGGGATTTCCATTTCACTCATATATTTATCAACTCTTCTATATTGAATTTTATTTTCTTCATCCATTCCCCACGAGCTTTGACGGGGGATTCTAAACATTGGATGATTTAATACCATCACTAACTTACCCCCGTCTTTTAAATGCCTCTCGGCATTGATTATTACTCCTTCAAAATTTCTGATATTTTGTAATGCCAAAATTATACTTACCACATCAAAATGATTTTCTGCCAATGGTAAAGTTTTACTGGCATCAGCCAGCATAAATTGGTGTTTTTGATTTTGGCTTTTTCTCTTGGCTTGTTCAATTAAACTTCTGGCCATATCTATTCCCACATATTCAGTCTTTGGATTAATTTGTCTTTCAAATATACCCTGACCACAGGCTAAATCCAAAACAGACTCCAGCTTGTCAAAATTTATAATTTTTTTTAAATTCGGAAAAATCACTGCCTTGTGAAAATAATGACCCTTATCACCCACAATTTTGTTGTACCATTTGCTCGATTTTTCCCAGGAAGTATTTAACATAAACAAAGTGTATCATATTGCCGATTTTATTCGGGTTATAATACCTTAATGATCATCATAAAAAATTCTGCCGAAATTGAGGGTATTCGCCGTTCGTCGCATCTAGCTACTGAGACTCTAAAATATCTGTCCGGATTTGTTAAACCAGGTATTAACACCGAAGAGTTAAATACTCTAGCTCACCAATATATTATTTCTCACCATGCTGTTCCGGCTCCATTAAATTATGGTGGTTTCCCCAAAAGTATTTGTACTTCCGTTAATGATGTTGTTTGTCATGGTATTCCTTCAAAAAACCAGATTCTCAAGCAAGGCGATATTATCAATCTCGATATTACCACTATCCTTAATGGTTTTTTTGGTGATACTTCCGCTACTTTTCCTGTTGGTCAAATTTCTCCAGTGGCCCAAAAACTTCTCGAAGTTACCAAAACCTCACTTAATATGTCTATAAAATCCCTTAAACCAGGGCGAATTTTAAACGATTGTGTTGGTAAAATTATTCAACCTTACGTAGAAAAATTTGGTTTTAGTGTTGTTCGCGAGTTGGGCGGTCATGGTGTTGGTATTAAATTTCACGAAGATCCGTTTGTTTATCACTTTGATTATCCCAAAGAAAAAGTCGTTCTTAAACCAGGTATGATTTTTACTATTGAGCCCATGATTAATTCTTCCACTGATCATCAGGTAACTCTTGATCAAAACGATTCTTGGACTATCAGAACTTTTAATCATTCCCTCTCTGCCCAATTCGAGCATACAGTTTTAATTACTCAAAACGGCTCCGAAATTCTTACTATCTAAAAAATAATTTCTAAAAATTCCCTGCCCTGTCAAGGGAAGGGTTGGGGAAGGGTTTGTTATACTAACTTATGATTTTATTAGACGGTAAAACCACCTCTCAAAAACTTCTTGAAAATTTATCATTAGAAATTAGAAATTTGAAAATAGATATTAATCTCGATATTATTTTAGTCGGCAATGACCCATCCAGTTTAAAGTACGTTGAACTCAAACAAAAAAAAGCTGAATCTATCGGTATCGGCGGCCAAATTCACCAGCTCCCTTTAACTGCCACCACTGCCGAAGTTATTTCTCTGATTAATCAATTAAATAACGACAATTCAATTACTGGTCTCATGGTTCAGCTACCACTTCCGTCCCAAATTGACGTTAATCAGGTTCTGCTTTCCATCAAACCCAGTAAAGACGCCGATGGTTTAAATCCGATTAACTTAGCTCTTTTATTTCAAAAAAATTCTTTAGCTATTCCTTCGGCCACTTCCTTAGGTATCATTAAATTAATTGAAGAATACAAAATCGATGTTAGCGGAAAAAACGCGGTAATAATTGGTCGCAGTCCCGATGTTAGTCTCCCTCTTTTTGCCCAACTTATGGCTAAAAATTGTACCGTTACTATTTGTCATTCTTATACCCAAGATTTAGCTAAAATCTGTTCTCAAGCCGATATTTTAATTTCTGCCATTGGTAAACCCCAATTTTTGGGTAGGGAATATATTAAACAAAATGCCATAGTAATTGATGTTGGTTATGCCACTGACCCAACTACTGGTAAAACTACTGGCGACTTTGATTTTGAAGCTATCAAAGATTTAGTTAGTTACCTCACCCCGGTTCCCGGTGGTATCGGCCCCATGACCGTCGCCTCACTTTTGTTCAATACTGTTTCTATAGCTAGAAAATAAACTTTCAACTTTATACCTGTCAGCCTTTGGCGGAAACTTTATAAACTTGATAAACTAGGATATATGCGTATTCAACTTTACGACCGGGGATTACCTCAAGGTAAAAAGTTATTTGCTGATCTTGAAACTGTTTGTCAGCGTCTCCAAATTGATTACGATCCGGAATATATTAAAGACATGTCTCGAGTTTACAGTATGGGTCTTCAAGGAAACACTGTCCTTTTAATCGATGGGGAAGTGGTACTTGTCGATAAATACCCCAATCAAAAAGAATTAGAAATTATTATTCAGGAATATGTTTAGTTTTATCCGCAAATTTCTTAAAAAAAGAAATCATCTCAATACTATTTTAGAATTACTTGGAGCTGTAGCTATTTGGTGGGGAATTTGGGGAATTCTTGACTCGTTTGTCTTTCCCAAAAATGAATTTTGGAGCTATTTAATTTCTATCTTTTTAGGATTCTTAATAATTTTTGTCGTCGGTGGGGAACTAGACGATCTTAAATAATTTTCTTGCGTTCTCATCAATTATTTTCTCTGTCGTTTCCCAGCTCATTTGCCAAATTTCTGATACTTTTTGATACACATGTTTTACATACTCTGGACAATTTTTCTCACCCCGGAAGGGGACTGGTGTTAAATATGGCGAGTCGGTTTCTAAAATTAACCTATCTTTAGGTATATTTTTTACAACTTCTTCCAACCCAATTTCATAAGTTAAATTCCCATCAATTCCAAAATACCATTCTCCCGGTAGATCTAAATACTTTTTAATTCTTTTTTTACCCCCGCTGTAGCAATGAATTACTCCGGATAAATTTTTATACTCCCTCAAAATTTCTATAATTTCTTCACTGGCTTGACGGCTATGGACTATCAATGGTCGGTTTACCTTTTGCGACATTGCAATTTGCAAACGGAAAAGTTTTTCCTGTTTGGCGGCCAAGACTGCGAAGCTGTCGGTGGCTCTATCTGGGAACTCAGAATAGTCCAAACCACATTCTCCTATCGCCACTACCCTATTGTCAAACATTTTTTCCAGAGTCGCAAAATCATCATTAATTTCCATTGGATGAATCCCAATTGCCGGCAATAATTTTTTATTGATTTTTGCTAATTCCAAGTTATCTTTGGAATCTTGCACACAACTGGCCGCCAAAACCACATAATCCAGTCCTTCAATTTTAATTTCTTCACCAAACCGGCTCGATAAGTGAGCATGTGTATCAATCATTAAATTCTGGGAAATAATGGTTTCTCTAACGGTTTGATTTCTCCCCCAAAAACCCCCAAAATTCTTTTAGCTGTTTCCGGCATTACCGGCTCAATATAAATTGCCGCTTTTTTCAAGTTATCAATACAAGTCAATAAAACTTCAATTCTCTTGGGATCATCTTTTTCCAATTTCCATGGCGTTTCTTGGTTTAATAAATTATTGGTTTTATCTATATATTCGCCAAATACCCAGTTTAACGCCTCATCAAACTTAAAACTATCAATCAATTTTACAAATTCCTCATTCAAACTCCCCGTCTTGCCTGCCCGCCAAGACTGTGAAACTGTCGGCGGGTCAAGGGAAGGGTTAGGGAAGGGTTTGTTCTCTGCCAACTTCGCTACTCTTGATACTAAGTTACCCAAATTATTCGCCAAATCTGCATTGTATCTTTCCTTAAATCTTTCAATGCCTACATCACTATCATTTTCCGTTGGAAACGATCGGGCTATCAAGTATCTCGCCCCATCCACTCCAAATAATTCCACTAATTGACCAGGGGATATGACATTACCTAATGATTTAGACATTTTTTGTCCATCAATCATATAAAAACTATGAATATAAACTTTTTTAGGTAACTGGTCGACACTAAACCCTGCCGATAACAACATTGCTTGCCAAATTACCGTATGAAACCACAAAATCTCTTTACCAATCAAATGAACATTGGCTGGCCAAAAATCTTTTTTGCCTTCAACAAATTGGGTGGCCGAATAATAATTAATTAAGGCGTCAAACCAGACATACACTGTTTGCTTGGTATCCCAGGGGACACTGATCCCCCATTCTACGTTTTCCCGGGACAGTGAAATATCCCTCACTCCGGCCTTTAATTTTGCCAAAATTTCTGATCTTTTACCTGCTGGAAAAATATAATTAGTTTCATCATTTTCTATTAATTCAATTAATTTTGGCACATATTTACTCAATCTAAAAAACCAATTTTCTTCCGATTTTTTAACTGTTTTTTCCGGTGGGTGAAGTGGACAGTGTCCGTCAATCATTTCGGTTTCGGTCAAAAATTTCTCACAACCAACGCAATACCAACCCTCATATTTATCTTTATAGGCATCACCCTTATCATAAATTTTTTGCAGCAAATTCTGAACCACTTTTTCATGTTTTGGGTTAGTTGTTCGAATAAAAAAATCAAAACCAATATTCAAATTTTTCCAAGCCTCTTCAAACCGTGGCGAAATTTTATCGCAATAATCAATTGGTTTTAAATTTTGCGCTGCTGCTGATTCGGCTACCTTTTGACCGTGTTCATCAGTTCCGGTTAAAAAAAATACTTCTTCGCCTAAAGCTTTATGAGTTCTGGCTGCCATATCCGCCGCTACCGTAGTACAAGTATGACCAATATGGGGGATATCGTTAATGTAATAAATTGGGGTGGTAATAAAAAATTTCTTCATACTATATATTATACTTTATAAATTGCCATTTTAAGCCTGTCTATCAGTAATTATTCTGATTCATTAAGACAAAAATGTTTATTCCCCTCGTGTCAAAGAGGGGAAAGTTGGCTTTGCCAACAAGAGGAGATTGAAAATAAAGAGTTTTTTACCAACAAAAAAGAGCACTTTTCAGTACTCTTTTATTTGCCACATTATTTGGACAAATCCAAACAGATGGCTACTACATTTTTTTAGTAGATTTTGATTTACTGGTTTTCTTTACTTTAGCTTTAATAGTCTTTTTGACGCCAGCCTTAGTTGTCGACACTCCGTCTTTTAATTTCTCGGCGTAATTAGCTTTAAGCCTGGAAGTTTTATTTTTATGGAAAATCCCCTTTTTAACTGCTTTATCCAAGATAGAATAAACTTCTTTCAAAGAATCATCATTTGGCTTGGTCAAGAATTTCTTGACAATTAATTTAAGTTTCGTTTTAAACAAAACATTTTCCTTGTTATTTTTAACAGACTTTCTTAAAGATTTTTTTGCAGATAAACTTATTGGCATGAAAGATATTCTATCCTATATACCAATCTTTTACAAGAATTTATAATACACATATGAAGTTAGGAGAAAGAATCAACTTTTTAAGTCAAAAGAAGCAACATACTATTTTGTCCGCTTCTATAGTTTTAGCCATTACTTTTGGGCTTTCAGCCATACTTGGCTTTTTGCGAAGTCGCTTTCTTTATGCCACTTTCTTTAAATGTTGTGTTACCCAGCTTGATGCCTACAACGCCGCCTTCAGAATTCCTGATTTAATCTTTAAACTTTTAGTCACTGGAGCTCTTTCAGCTTCTTTTATCCCTGTTTTTTCTAGTGCTCTTCAAAAAAATAAAAAACACGCTTATCAAATCGCTTCTAATGTTATCAATATCCTTATCATTATTTTTTGTCTTGCTGCTGTTATTGCTTTAATTTTTACTAAACCACTTAATTCCCTTATCGCTGCTGGTTTCAGCCAGGATCAAATAAATCTTATGGTTGAACTTACCCGAATTTTACTTCTGGCCCAAATTTTTTTCTTGATTAGTAACTTTTTAACCGCCATTCTTCAGGTCAATCAAATTTTTATTCTCCCGGCTATTTCCCCCATTATTTACAATATTTTTATTATTCTCAGTATTTTTACTCTGGCTCCTATATTTGGCATTCATGGGGTTGTCTATGGCACTGTCATTGGTGCTTTTTTCCATATGGCTATACAAATTTCTGCAGTTTATCGTCAGGGATTTAAATATTTACCCACCATTAATATTAAACTTACGGAAGTTAAGGAAGTTTTTCGACTTATGGTGCCCAGAAGTTTATCTCTTGGTTTAGGGGAAATTGAAAACACTGTTACTTTATTTTTTGCCAGTTCCCTTTCAGCCGGATCAATTTCTCTTCTCAACTTAGCTCTTCAGTTAATGTATCTTCCCAGTCGTATTTTTGGTACTACAGTTGGTCAGGCCTCATTACCTATGTTATCCCAAAATATTGCCCGCAATGAACTTGATAACTTCCGTCAAACTGTCAATAAAATCCTTCTTCAAAGTCTTTTTATTGCTTTACCGGTTACTGTTATTATTTTAGTTCAAAGACTAGCCATTGTTCGTCTTCTTTTTGGTTCTCATGAATTTCCCTGGTCAGCCACTTTAACTACCGCTAGGATTTTAGCCTTCTTAACTCCCGCCATAATCTGTCAAGCTATTATCCAAATATTAATCAGAGCTTTTTATGCCCTGCATAATACTAAAATTCCTTTCAAAGTTTCCTTTTGGTCACTTTTCATCAATGTAGCCACTAGTTTTATTCTTATTAATTATACTTCTTTAGAAGTCATTGGTTTAGCTATTAGCTCAACTTTAGGTAATATTACCCAACTTTTAGGACTTTTTTATTTCTTTGTCAAAATTGTTGATGGTTTTGATTGGACTAAAACTCTTAAAAGAGTCAATCAAATTCTCTTTGCTTCGTTGATAATGGGAATCTCTACTTGGATAAGCCTAAAATTTCTTGATCTTTTTATTTTGGATACTACCAGAGTTCTTCCACTGGCCATCGTTTTTTCTCTTTCTAGTTTGTTTGGCATAATTACTTATTTTTTCTCCGCTTATAAACTTCATATCGAAGAACTTAAGGATTATCAAAAATTTTTAATCAAGATCCAGAAAGGTATTCAGCCGATTTTTAAACGTATTTTTAGATTAAATTAAAAAGTTTAAATTTTAAACCAGGTCTGCATCTATTTAATTTCACCAGATAGTCATATATACTGAATATATGGCTACCAAAAAAGAGCTATCTCTTTTGCCGGATTCTTATAATCCCACCTCATTTAACGCCGTTTTTATAAAATGGGCCACCACTGTTGGTCGTTGGGTTATGACACTAACTGAATTGATTGTAGTTTCAGCCTTTATTTCCCGTTTTTGGCTCGATCGGCAAAACTCAGATCTTTCTGATATTATCCGGCAAAAACAAGCTATATTGGAAAGTACTCAAGAATTTGAAACAGATTATCTCTCGCTCCAAAAAAGACTGGATTTTATCAAAGCATTTTATAGTCAAAACCATAACTATGGAGACAAAATTGATTCCCTTATCAATAGTACTCCACCGGAATTAATTTACAAAAACATCAACATCACTAATTTATCCGATAAAACCAATGCCAATGCTGTCGTAATTGCTTTTAATGAAAATTCAATTATTAAATTTATCTCTAATTTAATGTCCAATACCGACATTGAAACAGTTAGGATTAATCAAATCGAGAAAAAACCTAAAGAAAATAATTATTCAATTTCTTTTTCTGTGATTTTTAAAAATTCCACCACTACCACCCTATGATAGAAAAAACTACTTGGTTTCAACTTCAACCGCTTTACAATTATGTTCGCCGGCAATCAGAAAATCGCCAATTTTTACGCTATATTGAAATCGGTTCTACACTATTTTTAATTGCCATCTTTTTATTTTTTGCCATTATGCCCACCGCCTCGGCCATATCTAGTTTAATTGGTGAAATTAATTCTAAAAAAACTTTGTCTTCGGCTATGTCCGCCAAATTAGACAATATTATGCAGGCCCAGGAATCATTTTCTCAAATCCAGGCAGATTATTCAGTTTTAGAATCAAGTTATCCCTCTTTACCAAATTTTTACCAATCCGCCAAAGTTTTTTCCTATATATCCAAAGAATCATCTACACCAATTAAGCAAATTCATTTCCAGCTAAATAATGAAAAAACTGATTCCAATAACAATCAAGACACTTTTAGTGTTGGGCTTGATACTACAGGATCATACTATTCCATCATTAGCTCTATAGAAAAAATTTCCAGTGCCAGGCGGCTTATAGATATAAAATCAATCCAAATCACTTCAAATAGTCCAGAAAATTCACTTTCTAGTTCTCAACTTAACCTCAACATATCAGCCAATCTTTATTATCTTCCTCCTATCTATGCTCAAAAATAAATTTTCTGTTTATTTTATTTTTATTTCTATTTTTACTGTCACCACCATTTTTATACTCATTGTTCAAAAGAGCTACTCAAACCTGGTCGGCCCTTCAGAGCAAATTAATACCAGTAAACTTTTAAATAAAATCAACCCTAATCTTGATACTGGTATTATTAAGGAAATTCAAAATCGTCCTGAATCACTTGACTCAGATGCAATCAATTTTATTATAGATACCTCGTCGGTTACACCAATTCCAACTGTTACTAACCAACCAGATCAAACCTCTGAAAGTTTAGAGGTTAGTGAAACCAATGAAGAATAGTTATCTATGAAAAAAGAGACAAGTTTTCCTACCTTTATCGGTTTGATTTTACTTCTTATTACCATTCTTGCGGGAGCTAGGTTTACCCAACATTCAGTCAATACTTCCACTAAAGCCAATGACAACTGTCAGCCTTTAAACCCACAAGTCACTAATGTTACCTATAATTCTGCTTCAGTTTCTTTTACTACCTCCTCTAATTGTGATACTACTCTTAATCTCAATGACCTGATCATTAACGACAGTCGAAATAAAGGAACTGTTCATTATTTCGAAATTACCAGTCTGGAAAATTCTAAAGTTTATCAATTTACTATCATTAGCGATGGTAATAAATTTACTTCAGATAACTATAATTTTAAAACAGCCAAAAAACCAGACAAAGATATCCCTAGTTCTAATCTTGCTTGGGGGAGAGTCTTAAAACCTGACAAATCTGTTGCTAATGAAGCTATCGTCTATCTTAATATTTCCGGAGCTTCACCTTTATCAGCTTTAGTTACCTCATCTGGAAATTGGAACGTTCCACTTTCTACTAGTTTTAATGAGTCGCTAGCAGATTGGTTTATTCCGCCAAACAATTTTGAAGAAAATTTAGTTGTCATTGCCCCTGGTTATGATCAAACCCAAATTGTTGGCAATACTTCTCATAACAACCCGGTTCCGGATATTATTCTAGGCCAAAACATCTTTGATTTACCTCAAACTATCTCAGATCCTGAAAACGACAGCCTTCTTGATAACAATTACGACCTTACTTCTCCTAGTCCCTTAGATATTTCCAACCCCAAAACCAATGAAAAACTTTCCACTAAACGTCCTGATTTTTTTGGCACCGGATCACCCAAATCAACCCTAAAAATTAAGGTCGAATCGCCGACAGTTATTACTGGAGAAGCTGAAGTTGAATCTGATGGTAGTTGGAACTGGTCTCCAAATCAAGACCTGACTCCGGGCGAACACACCATAACCATTACTGATGAAAATAATAATGCTATTACTAGGAAATTCATTGTTTTAGCCGCCGAATCAAACACCTCGTTCTCCGCTTCATCTTCAGCCAATACGGTTACTCCAACTCCTGTTTCCACCCGGGCTCCTACCCCAACCCCAACAATCAAACCAACCCTGGCTCCTACGTCCACTCCTATTCCTGTTGTCCACCCCAACACTTCATCTGGAGTTCCTAGAAGCGGTAATGATCTTTTTACCATCATTCTTTTTTCATCGGCTCTAATTTCTTTAAGTTTCGCCCTTATTTATTACAAAAAGAACTGATTCTTGGTAACATAACTTATGTCCAGGAAAAACCAAAGTCAACTTAAAATATCGGTTGTATTTGAGGCTCTAAGACCAATTCAATGGATTAAGAATTTGAATCTTTTTGCTGCTACCATCCTCAACGGTCAACTCTTTAATCTGCCGATTTTCTTAAAAAGCTTTTGGGCTTTTGTTACTTTTTGTCTACTTTCATCTTCATCATATTTAATTAATGATGTTGTTGATGCAGACAAAGACCGGCTTCATCCTGTTAAAAAAAATCGTCCCATAGCCAGAGGAGATTTAAAAGCAAAATCTGGCCTTATTATCGCCATTTTATTTTTTATCTTAGGTTTATCAATTTCTAATTTAGTTGGTCCAGGTTTTTTTACTATTTCTTTGACTTTTATTATTCTTCAATATCTATATTCTCTTGTTTTAAAGAAAAAGGCAGTTGTTGATATTATTGGTATCTCTTTCTTCTTCATTCTTCGTGCTTACGCCGGTGAATTGGCTACTGGTTATCATTTACCAATTTGGATCATGTTGGCCGTTATTTTCCTTTCTCTCTTCTTAGCCAGTGGTAAACGCCGAAGTGAACTTGGTAACACCGGCATCAAAACTAGAAGTTCTTTAGCTGGTTATGATAAAGCCTTACTTGATTTTTACACTACCATGTTTGCCGTTTGTACCCTAATTGCTTATGCTATGTTTACTTTTTTTGAAGAGCCAATTATTTTTGATGGTTTTATTCATAATTTTCTTTTAGAAAATTATCCTAATGCTCTAGGTAGAAAATGGTACATGGTCACTCTATTGCCGGTAATTTTTGGTCTTATGCGCTACGGTCAAATTATTTTTGAAATGGAAGAAGGTGAAAGACCAGAAAGAATTATCGCCACTGATATCCCATTACTCTCTATAATCTTTTTTTGGGGATTGATGATGATCACTATCATCTATGTCATTTAATAAAGGGAAAATACTTTTCCTAATTTTAGTTATTCTGGTAATTTTTACTAGATTTTATCGTCTTAATTGGGATAATGGCTTTTCTTTCCACCCTGACGAAAACAACATGGCTGTATCTGTCTCCAAAATGAGTTTTAGCCGTCTCAACCCTAATTTTTTTGCCTACGGTCAATTCCCGCTTTATTTAACTTTTTTCACTACACTTAAACTCAATTTACCAACCATTACTTTAACTTTCAGATTTTGGTCTGCTATTTTTTCCTCATTTTCCATTGTAGTTTTTTATTTTATTGGCCAAAAGATATTTTTATCTTCAAAGTTATCTTTTATATTTTGTTTACTTCTTGTTTTTACTCCAGGGTTAATCCAATCATCCCATTTTGGTACTACCGAGTCGATTTTGATTTTCATTTTTAGTCTAAATATTTTTTTATCATTTTTAATTTATGATCATCCTCAAAAAAATATTTACCTTTTCTTATCAGGAATTATTTCTGGTATTGGTTTAGCTACCAAAATTTCTGCTGCTATTTTTATTACTCCAATCTGTTTGAGTTTTTTATTTATTTTTTTGAAAAACCCAAAAAAATTTTTTGGTCTTATCCTAAAATTCTTAATATTAATTACCATCACTTTATTTTTTTCTGTTTTATTATCCCCATATAATTTAATTGATTCTTCCAAGTTTTTATCTTCAATGGGATATGAAATAGGCGTGGCCAACGGTTCAATCCCTATTTTTTACACTCGTCAATTTATTGGCAGTTTACCTTATTTATTCCAATTTCAAAAAATATTTCCATATATCAATGGGATACCTATTTTTATTTTTAGTTTTATTGGACTTGGTTTTATTATAAAAACATTTTTTAAACGTCAAAAAAATATTTATTTACTAATAACCTTATTTTCTGGATTAATCTACTTTCTTTATCAGGGACAACTTTTTGCCAAATGGACTCGTTTTATGTCGCCGATTTTTTTTTGCGGGCCGCTCTTAAGCCTTTTTTTGTTTAAAAAATTAAAAAATAAATTTTTAGAATTTATTTTTATTATCCTGGCCATTATCCCCGGAATATATTTCTTCATTAATACTTATTTTTTCCCTGACATTAGAGTTCAAGCTACCAATTGGATAAACCAAAACATTCCTGCTCAAAGTCAGGTTTTATCGGAAGGTGGCAATGTGGTAGATATACCCATAAATAATAGTAATAACTTAAACATTAATAATTTTGATTTTTATACTCTAGATGATGAATTTAGTTCTTTTCAAAAATTAAATTCAATAATTAAAGAAAGCGAGTATATCTTCATCCCTTCCCGCCGGGTTTTTAAAAATCAAAATAATCCATCTTTCCCTTTATCCCAAAAATATTATCAATCTCTTTTTTCCGGCAAGTTAGGTTTTTCTTTGGTTAAAACATTTTCTAAATCTAATAGTCTTTTTTTGAATGCTGAAAATGCCGAAGAAACCTGGTCGGTTTTTGATAACCCGGTTGTTAGAATTTTTTCCAGCAATGAAAATTATCACTAAACTAAAATCTTATTTAAATCAGCCCCAAATCCTCTTTTTATTAATTTTTGCTGCTGGCCTTTTACTCAGAATCTACAATTTTAATTGGGACCAAAATAATCATCTTCATCCGGACGAACGCCAAATTACCATGGTGGCTATGGATATTTCTTTCCCCAAAAACTTAACTTTTTCTAATCTTTTTAACTCAGATTCTCCTTTTAATCCAAAGTTTTTTGCTTATGGATCTTTCCCTATTTATCTTTTAAAATTTTCTGCCAATTTTTTTTCTCTTTTTGATCCTGAAATATTAAATTATGACCAAATTAATTTGTTTGGCCGTCTAGTCTCTGCCGTTTTTGATTCTCTAACCATAGTAATTATTTATCAAATTACTTGGCTTTTGTTTTCCTCTCGGAAAAAAAGTCTTCTCGCCGCTGCCATTTATGCTTTTTCAGTTTTTCCGATACAATTATCACATTTTTATGCTGTCGATACTTTACTCACTTTTTTTATTTGTCTCACTCTTTATCGTTCAATTATTTTATATCGGAATTTTAATCTTAAAAATGCCATTTTATCTGGAGTATCTTTTGGTCTCGCTTTGGCCACTAAAGTTAGTGCTACTGTCTTATTGATTTCCTTTTTCTTTAGTTTTTTTATAGAAACTCTACTTAGTCTTAAAAAAGAAATTTTTAGCCAGGAAATCAGTTTCTTTAAAAAAATTAAAAAATACTTAAGTTCTGTTTTAAATCCCAAATTTTGGATAAAAAATCGTATTTTTAAATTTAAAAAAATATTTTTTTATTCATTACTGATAATAATTTTCTGTATTATTACTTTCTTTATCTGCCAACCTTTTGCTTTTTTTGATTTTCCTACTTTTTGGAGACAGATTAACGAACAGAATGCCATGACTAAAAATGCCTTTGTTTTTCCCTACACTCTTCAATATGTCAACACTCCATCTTATTGGTATCAAATAAAAAACATCTTTTTATGGGGGCTAGGACCAGCCTTTGGATTACTTTCCCTTTTAGGGATTTTTATCACTTTCAAAAAATTAATAAAAGGCTTAATTACCCCAGGTAATGAATTATCCGAAGGTGCCCAGTTGATTGTTTTTTCTTTTTTTATTGCCTATTTCTTAACGGTTGGTTGTTTTGCTGTTAAGTTCATGAGATATTGTCTGCCTCTTTATCCTATTCTAGCCATATTTTCAGCCAATATTTTAAGTATTTTCAAAAAACGATATATTGTTATCTTTTTTGTAATGAATCTTTTTTGGCTTTTCGCTTTTATGAATATTTATAATGCTCCCAACACTCGTGTTTCTGCCACCCAATGGATTAACCAAAATATTCCTTCCGGCAGTACTATTGTTCGTGAGCATTGGGATGACGGATTGCCGCTTGGATACACCGATTACAATTTAATCGACCTCCCCTTATACGATTCTGACGATATCTCTGTCAAATGGCCTACTATTTCTAATTATCTTTTAACCGCCGATTATTTAATCATCGCCAGTAATCGTCTTTATGTCCCGCTTCAAAAATTAACCGATTGCAATAACCTTCCTCAAGGTTATTGTTATTCCCAAACCGCCAAATATTACCAGGATCTTTTTAATGGTAAATTGGGTTACATAAAAGTTGCCGAATTTACCAACAATCCATCTTTTTTAGGAGTAGAAATTAATGACCAATCAGCCGATGAATCTTTCACTGTCTATGATCATCCAAAAATTTTTATATTCAAAAACAATGAAAACCATTTTTAAAATATTACTTATTTTGGGATTAAATATCTGGTTAATAATTAAACTATTTTCTGGTAGTTACGGTTTATCAAGTGCTCTAATTTGGGGTTGGTCGATTTTCTTTTTATATAAAACCGCTCCACCTCCGTCAAAAAATGTTCATCCTAAATTTCATCTCCCTTCTCCTTTGTTTTTTTTATTAATTTTAATCTTCCTCGTAAAAGTAATCTTTATTATATTTTTTCCTCAAAGCATACCCTTCCATGGGGATGAGGCAATAAATTCCAGAAATGCTCAGTTAAATTTCGAATCAGGAATTAATCATAATGAATGGAATATTTTAGGATCAGGATTTGGCACCTTAAACCAAATGCCAGCTTTATGGTATTTCCTCCAGGGAGGAATAATTCATTTTTTGAATCCAAGTCTGCTATCTACTAAAATTTTTGCCTTAGTTTCTGATTTATTTCTTTGTTGCCTTTTATATTTAATTATCAAACATTTTTTTAATAAATATCTAGCTTATCTCTCAGTTATTATATATATTTCCTTTCCCATCGCTATTCATTTCAGTCTGACAAGTTATCAAAATATTCAATCAACTTTATTCTTATTTTGGAGTGTCTATTTGCTTTGTTTAATTCCTCGCCGACCAAACTACCGTGACTTAATTTATTATTGTTTAACTTCAGGTATTGTTTGCGGGGTCTCTCTTTATTTTTATTTATCCAGTAATATCAATCCGTTAATTTGTTTATTAATTATTTTTGCTTTATTCATTTTTGAATATCATCAAAAATTTATTTTTAAAATAAAACATTTATTTACCAGCATCGGTTGCTTTTCTGCTGGACTGATCATCCCCGCCATTCCCTATATTCACTATTCTATTTATAAATATAATTATATTGCCGGCAGATCTGGCGAATTTATTTTTAATCAGTCAAATTTTAATTGGATTGGCACACTTATATTTCAGTTCAAAGAATTTTTCCAAGGATTTTTACCATCAGGTTTTTTTAATGGCTCTGGTCAACATTATGTGAATGCTTCACTTTTCCCTGGAATAGTTTTATTTTTTTGTTTTATTATCGGGTTTTTACTTTGTTTAACTCGATTTAAACAAAAAAAATATTTCATTCCTTTAATCATATTTATTACCACTTCAGTCACTGGAGGAATCTTAACCAAAGATCCACCGGCTCCTCAACGATTAATACATTTATTCCCCGTACTCGTTTATTTTATTATTCTTGCCATTAATTTAGTGAAGAATAAAAGGATTCAGGGAATTATAATTGTTTATCTTTTAATTATGAATATCTATTATTTTATTTCTCAAAACATTCCACTTTATCAACAGCAATCTAATCAAGACGCTTATGAAGTCTCAGAAATTCTTAGCCAGGATACCTCAAAATTATCTTTTATTGCCCCAATTCATAAAAAGGATCAAATTTATTATTATTCTCAAGGGAAAATTGACTCCCAGTCTTTTGATGGCATTCCTCAAAAAGAATCCGCCAATTTTAAACTATCGGGTAGTTATTTCGTTGATAATATTAATTTTTTGACCTTAAATGATTATTATCCGTCATCAGCATATACGATCGTAAAAGAATGGCCGTTATATGACCATACTTTATTATTAAAGTTCAACTAATTTAAGATGATTAAAAAAGACACACCTAAAACAATTTTTATCACTGGTGGTTCAGGCTTTCTTGGAATTAACATGATTCGTTTTTTATTGGCAAAAAACCAAAAAATTGTTAACTACGACATTGCTGCTTTTGACTATCCGGAAAAAAACAAAATAACCACTTACATTGCCGATATTCGGGATAAAAAAACTTTAACCAAAGCTATGAGGGGTGCCGATATTGTTCTTCATTTTGCCGCCGCTTTACCTTTATATTCAAAAGAAGACATTGTCTCGACCGAAGTTGACGGCACCAAAAATGTTTTAGAAGCAGCCCTAAAAAACCAAGTCAGACGAGTCGTTTATATTTCTTCGACCGCTGTCTATGGCGTTCCCAAACATCATCCCATTTTTGAGACAGATAAGCTTATTGGAGTTGGGCCTTATGGAGAATGCAAAATTAAAGCCGAAAAATTTTGTCGTGATTTTAGAAAAAAAGGCTTATGTGTTTCTATTCTTCGTCCAAAATCATTTGTTGGTCCAGAACGATTAGGTGTTTTTGCTTTATTTTATGATTGGGCCAAAGACGGTCATAATTTTCCGCTTTTAGGAAATGGAAAAAATCTTTACCAACTTTTATCAGTGACTGATCTTTGCCAGGCTATTTGGTCAGCTATGACTCTAAGCAGTCAAAAGGTTAATGATGTTTTTAATATCGGTGCTAAAGAATTTAAAACCATGAAAGAAGATTATCAATCGGTTTTAAACTATGCCGGATTTGGTAAAAAGATCATTCCTATTCCCGCTGCTCCCGCCATTTTTTTATTAAAAATATTAGAATTTTTCCATTTATCTCCTCTGTATGCTTGGGTTTACGAAACCGCGGCCAAAGATTCTTTTGTTTCTATCCAAAAGGCTCAAAAAATATTAAAATTCAAACCAGAGTACTCCAACCAACAGGCCTTAGTTGAAAATTACCAATGGTACATTAATCATCTTTCAGAATTTGAAGGCCAAAAGGGTGTTTCTCACCGTGTTCCTTGGAGTCAAGGTATTTTAAAAATAGCTAAACAAATATTTTAATTTTATGGAATCAAAATCCCTTATCAAAAAAATCTTTTTTTGGCAGCCCAAAACAGATTTTTATAAAAAAGTTGCTCAAACCAAATATGGCAACCAATTTTTAATTATTCTTAATTATATTATTTGGTTATTTTTGTTTTATGTTTCTTATCTTTTAATTAAACAAGATAAGAATATTTTTTGGCAATTACTTTTAGCCACTATTATTAGCGAATTAATTGAGAAATTTTTAAAAACCAAATCATTTTGGCAGCGGCCACTGCATATTAATCATAATGTTTTACCCAATGGCCTTTTAAAATCTTGGTATAAAAAAGGGAGCTTCCCCTCTGGTCACGCTATTAAGGCCATTTTCTTTTTGATATTTATACTTCACACCAGTATTTTAATTAACCCAATCCTTTTTCTAATTATCGTCACTCCTCTGGTCTTAGCCAGAGTCTTTTTAGGGCTTCATTACCCTGTCGATGTTTTAGGGGGTATTATTATTGGACTAATTATCGGCTATCTAGTCATGCAAATCCAATTTCCAATTTTTATGATAAATTTCATTACCCCCATTTTTAACTTCATTTTTTTTATTAATTAAATTTTAGACGTTAGAAATTAGACATTATGTTACTTGATTTTCACTACATTTTTAATTGGTGGCTGGCTATTTTTGGTCTAAGTCTTTTATCACTCCCAATTATTTTCTGTATTTTTTCAAAATTCTGGGACCAAGGTTATATTTTTGCCAAAACTTTATCTCTAATATTAATTACTTATTTCACCTTGGTTTTTGGTGTTTTTAAAATATTGCCTTTTAGTTATCTTGGGTTGTTTGTTTTAATAATCATTTTTTTAACTTTTGATATTTTATTTCTAATTCGTCACCGACGTTACCGTGATTTTTTAGTTATTTTTAAAGAAAAAAAAAATATATTCATTTTTGAAGAATTACTTTTCCTTTTCCTTCTTCTTCTTTGGTCTTATATCCGTAGCTTTGCTCCCGACATTGAAGGTTTGGAAAAATATATGGATTGGGGATTCGTTAATTCTGCCCTCCGTTCTGATTTTTGGCCACCAGTCGACATGTGGTTTTCCGGGCAAGTTATTAATTATTATTATTTTGGCCATTTGATTTTTGCTCTCATTACTAAAATTTCTCAGGTTGCTTCATCTATCGGTTACAATCTCTCCATTGCCACCGTTTGTTCTTTAACTTTCGTCAGCACTTTTTCCTTAGTCTCCAACGTAACTTATTTATCTTTTGATAAAAAGTTAAAACAAGTTCCCCTTCCTGCTGTGCCAAGCCGTAGCCCTCAGCGAAAGCTGGTCAAGGGAGGGTTTGGCTTTAAAAAAATAATCACTGCCGGCCTTATTTCTGCCCTACTTTTAACTTTTGGTGGCAATCTTCACCCTGTTTTTAAAATCGCTAAAAATAATTACACCCAAAATAATAATCATTTTGTCTTAACCAAGGAAGCTTTAACCAAATCATTTTCCTCTTATTGGTACCCCGATGCCACCCGATTTATTGGTCATGATCCTGATACTCAAGACAAAACTATTCACGAGTTTCCTCTTTACAGCTTTGTCGTTTCTGACCTTCATGGTCACATGAATGATATCATTGTCGTTCTTTTTTTCTTAGCTTTCTTATTTGTTTCTTTTTATAAAAACAAATCTTCTTCTGATAGTTTTACTGCCGCCTTTTCCGGACTGATTTTATCTATTTGTTATATGACTAATGCTTGGGATTTTGCTGTTTATGGTTTAATTTTAGCCATATTTACCTTTTTGGTTAACTACCAAAAATATGGAGCTAAAGGTTTATTTAAAACTGTTCTTAACGGTTTGCTTGTCATAGTTTTTTGGTACATTTTTTCCTATCCGTTTTCTCTTAAATTTACTCCTATGATGGAAGGAATAAAAATTTCCGACGGTCACAGTCCTTTTTACCAGCTATTCGTTTTATATGGTGGTTTCTGGCTTATCTGTATCCCTTTTATCGTTTCAATCATTAAAAAAAATATTAGAAATTGGAAATTGGAAATTGGAAATTCTGATTTGTTTATTGCCTCTCTAATCATTACTGCCACTATTTTGATTATTATTCCGGAACTTGTTTATATTAAAGATATTTATATTTACGAACACCGTCGAGCTAACACTATGTTTAAATTAGTCTATCAGGCATTTATGCTTTATTCCTTGGCCAGTGGTTATATTTTAATTTATGCTTCAAGATTATTTAAATCCGTTTTTAAAAATTTTTATAAAATACTTTTTGCCGCTATTTTTATCATTCATCTTATTTATCCATATTTTGCCATTAAATCTTATTATGGTGATTTAAAAACATATAAAGGCTTAGATGGTCTTAAGTATTTGGAGCAACTTTATCCTGATAACTATCAGGCCATCCTTTGGATTAATAAAAATATTACCGGTCAACCGGTTATGTTAGAAGCCCCGGGCGACAGTTACACTACCTTTGATCAAGTTTCCTCAGCCACCGGTTTACCCACAGTTCAGGGTTGGATAGTTCATGAATGGCTTTGGCGTGGCGGTTACGACGCCCCTGCCGCCCGTCAAAAAGACGTCGATACTATTTACGAATCTAACAATCTGTCTGAAATTAAATCATTAATTGATAATTATAAAATTCAATATATTTTTGTTGGGGCCAAAGAATACGAAAGATATCCAGAACTTGATCCTCAAAAATTTGAACAAATTGGTGGCAAAATTACTTTTCAGTCTGGTCAAACCGCTATTTACCAACTATAGTAAATCTACATGCCTGATATTTTAGAAGGTCTTAACTCACAACAACAAGAAGCGGTTACTCACACCGGCTCACCTCTTTTATTGCTTGCCGGTGCCGGTTCCGGTAAGACTCGGGTTTTAACTCATCGGGCCGCTTATTTTATCCAACAAAAAATCGCTACTCCTGATCAAATTCTTTTACTTACTTTTACTAACAAAGCCGCTGAGGAAATGAAAACTCGTCTTTCTAAATTATTATCATCTGACATCTATAATCTTAGATCTAAGATCTTTTTCGCCGGAACCTTCCACTCTTTTTGTTGTAAAGTTTTACGTGTTGACGGTCATCACTTAGGTATTGATCCTAAATTTGTCATTTACGACTCTAACGATCAGGAAGATTTAATTAAAATGTCTTTAGTTGATCTCAATTTAAATTCTAAAGAATTTAAGCCGTCCAGCATTATGTATTTTATTGAGGCTGCCAAAAATTCTTTTCAAACTCCAAAAGATATGATTGACCAAGCTCATGGTTTTTGGCAGGAATATGCCGCCAAAGTTTATCAGGTTTATCAAAAAAAATTAACCGAATATCAAGCCTTAGATTTTAATGATTTACTGTTTAAAACCGTTCAGCTTTTTATTGATCATCCGAAAGTTTTAGAAAAATACCAGGATATTTATCGTTTTATTTTAGTCGACGAGTATCAGGATACCAACCAAATTCAATATTTGCTTACTAAACTTTTAGCCCAAAAATACCGTCAGATTACTGCTGTCGGCGATGCTTCTCAGGCCATCTATGGCTGGCGCGGGGCTGATTTCAAAAACCTGATGAATTTAGTTAATGATTTTAAAAACACCAAAATCATTAATCTGGAACAAAATTATCGTTCCACTCAAATTATTTTGGACGCCGCCAACGCCGTTATTTCTAAAAATACTTCTCATCCGGTTCTAAAATTATTTACCAACAAAAAATCAGAGGATAAAATACGACTCTTCGAAGCCGATTCTGAAATTTCCGAGGCCGAATTTATTGCCCAAAAAATTAAATTCATTCAGGATAATCAAAAAATTCCTCTCCGTCATATTGCCGTTCTTTACCGGATGAACGCTCAGTCCCGTGTTCTTGAAGAGGCTTTTTTAAAATACAGCATACCGTATGTTCTCATCGGCGGTATTCGTTTCTACGAACGTGCCGAAGTTAAAGATATTCTGGCCATGATCCGTTTCGCTGACAATCCTCATGACAAGGTTTCTTCCGATCGCTTGGGAAAAATTTTTGGTAAGCGTCGTCTTGGTACTTTTATGGGCCATCTTAAAAATATTGATATTGATCAAATGACTTCTCTCGAAATTTTAGAATCATTAGTTACTAATTCCGGTTATCTTGACCGCTATGATCCCAAAGATGAAGACGATCAAAAGAAAATCGAAAACATTAAAGAATTAAAATCCGTCGCCTCCACTTTTATTAAGCTCGATGATTTTTTAGAAAATATTACTTTGGTTCAGCAGGAATATTCCCTTCAGGAAAAAAATAAGAAAAAAGAAAACCGTGACGGGGTTCGGCTTATGACTCTTCATGGAGCTAAAGGTTTGGAGTTTGAGGTTGTTTTTTTGGTTGGTTTTGAAGAGGGGATTTTGCCTCATTCTCGTTGTTTAGTTGATGACACCGAAGTCGAAGAAGAACGCCGCCTTTGTTATGTTGGTATTACCCGGGCCAAAGATTATCTTTATATTACCTATGCCAGTCAGCGTCTTTATTTCGGTAAAAGTTCTCTCAATGAACCCAGCCGTTTTTTGGCCGATATTCCCAATGATTTGGTAGAATTAGAGG
>CAYOPC010000010.1:0-23860 GCA_964405765.1 uncultured Gammaproteobacteria bacterium
CAACATCACTTGGCAGGTCGGCCCCATGGGCACCATTACTCCGGTGGCTCAAGTTGACCCTATCGAAATCTCCGGCGCCATTATCACTTTTGCCTCCCTGGCCAACTACGATCTCATCAAAGAAAAAAATATTAACATCGACGATATTGTCGAAATCCAGCGCCGGGGCGATGTTATCCCTCACGTCGAGAAAGTTATTACCAAAGTTTCCAATGGTCACGTCTTAGCCCCAACTCATTGTCCCGCCTGTCAAACCAAACTAATTACCGATAACAAATTTATCCGTTGTCCCAACATTACCAAATGCCCCGGCCAAATTTTAGGCTCCCTTCGACTTTTCTGCGACACTCTGGAAATCAAAGGTATCTCCGACAAAACTATTGCCAAACTTTATCAACTCGACTTAATCAAACTCCCCGGAGACTTTTACCGTCTCCAAGTCTCCGACTTCAAAAATATTCCTGGCCTCGGTACTAAATCCGGCACCAACATTGTCCGCGAAATCCAGGCCAAAAAAACCCTCACCCTCAAACAAATTCTCGACGCCGCCATCATTCCTAATTTCAGTTCCCAACGAATTATCCAAATTATTAATGCCGGCTTTGATACCCCCGAAAAAGTTCTCAACATCACTGTTCCTCAACTCGAAGCTCTACCCGGTATTCAAATTACTTTGGCTGAAAAAATCTATCAGGGTATCCAAGACCGTAAGAATTTTATTGAATCCATCCTAGATAATGTAGTTATTCTAGAATCTAGAATCTTGAATCTTGAATCTAAAATTTTTGGAAAAAATTTCGCCATTACCGGCAGTCTTTCCGTCCCCCGAAAAGTCTTGGAAGACAAAATTATTTCTCTTGGTGGTAAATTAGCCTCATCTGTTACTTCCAATACCGATTATTTAATTACTAATGAAACCGAATCGGACTCATTAAAATTCACTAATGCCAAAAAATTCGGCACCAAAATCATTTCTGAAGTTGAGTTCAATCAATTAGCAGACTAACAACTAGACTGCTAATAACTAAGCTAAAATTTATTTTTCCTAACCTTAGGCTATATTTATATATCAAAATACATCTTTTTATAAAAATACCTATCTAAACCAATCAAAAAATATCGGTTTACCAATGCTAAAATACTCTTATGAAACTTATCTTTGGTCTGGGTAATCCCGACAAAAAATATCAAAATACCCGCCACAATTTAGGCCAAAAAATTATCACCCAATATCTTGAAACTCAAAAGAATTGTCGCCTTAAAGATAACGACCGACTTTATGCCAAAACCTGTGAAACCGGGCAGGGGACTACTAAAACAATTTTTGCTATTTCTACTGAATATATGAATTGTTCCGGTATTACTGCTCAAAAAATTTCCCATTTTTTTAAACTTGAACCGTCTGACATTTATATCATCCACGACGACCTCGATTTAGAGATAGGGGATTACCGAATTCAATTTGACCGTGGGCCTGCCGGCCACAATGGCATCAAATCTATTGTCGAAAATTTAAATACTCAAGCCTTTCACCGCATTCGAATTGGCATTGGTAAACCGAGGTCCGCCGTAGCCTCCGGCGAAGGAGACCCAAACAATATCCCTGTCGAAGATTACGTTCTTCAAAATTTTTCTTCAGATGAATCAGCTATAATAGACTCCATTGCCCCAAAAATTTTTAACGAAATATCAAAAATTATTCATTCCTAATTTATTAGACATTAGAAATTAGATATTAGAAATTTAAAATGGGCCGTTAGCTCAGTTGGTAGAGCGCTGCATTCGCATTGCAGAGATCAGGAGTTCGACTCTCCTACGGTCCACCACCTTTCTGGGTTCAACCCGCCTCGACTCGGGTCGCTCGTCGACGCGAGGCAGGTTCCCGGTGGTCCACAACGTAATATAAATTGTTTTACAATTTAAACGTTGTCAGGAACGTTTAAATCTTCCAGATTTATTACGTTCCACCAAAAAAATCCAATGGTCAAATTTATCAAATCAATCACCAAATCCATCAAACACGGCATTAAAAACGACCCGGAAATCAATAAGTTCTACAATAAACACCCAAAACTCTGTCACTTTTTCAAAAAACGTTTTACTGCTGACGAAAAATACGGACTTTATCTCACCTTTGGAATTATTTTCACTTTAATTTTTATTTATATTTTCTTTGGTATTACTCAAGACTACATCGGCCAGGAAAATCTAATCCAATTCGATCTTAGAGTCATCAATCTCCTTGCCGTCCTCCGTCATTCCCACCTCAATCAACAAATGCTTTTCATCACTTATCTGGCTAAAGGAGAAATCATCACTATTGGTATGTTAGTTTTTTGCACTATTTTCTATCTCCACAAAAATTGGCGGTTTCTCTATACCCTTTTAATTTCCGTCGGCGGCAGCGAAATCTTTGTTTGGATCATCAAAAATACTATTGATCGCCCTCGACCTCCTTTAACCAGCGCTTTGATTGCCGAGTCTAGCTATAGTTTTCCTAGTGGTCACACTTTTGTCGCCATCGCTTTTTACGGTCTTTTATCTTATTTCGTTATTCAGTCAGAAAAGAAAAAATCTCTCAAAATTATTAGTTTCATCGTTAGTTTCTTACTTATTATCCTTATCGGCATCTCTCGTGTTTATTTAGGCGCCCACTGGCCATCCGATGTTTTTGCCAGCTTTGCTGTTGGTGCGGCTTGGATAAGTATTTTAATTACTTCGCTTAAAATCAAAAAAAAATTCAGCCCTTTACCCAAAATCAAAGTTAATTTCTCTCCCAAAATAATCAATTATTTTGCTTATTCTTTAGTCTTAGTCTGGGCCGCCTTTATCATTTCCTTTTATATCACTCATCCCTTGCAGCCAAAAAACATTATTGAAACTCAAAAAATCACCATTGAAACCAATCAAATAGCCGAAAAACTTTTCGAACATTTACCCAAAATATCCGAAAGTATTACTTCTCTTCCCGCTGAACCAATCAATATTATTATCGTCGGTAATCAAGATAAAATTAATCAAGCTTTTATTCAATCCGGTTGGTATCTTTTAGACCAGCCAAGTATCAAGGGCTACACCAAAATCATTACTTCATTCTTAGGCAAAAAATTCTACCCTCAAACCCCTGGGCTACCGGTTTTCTGGGCCACTCAACCCAATAAAATTGGCTACGGCAAACCCACCGATCAAAGTTTTACTAGTTCTCGACAACACATTCATCTTTGGGAAACTAACTTTACAGATTCAAATGGAAACCAAATTTGGGTCGGTACCGCTCATTTTGACCAAGAGATTCAAAAAAAATTTGGTATAGTTATGCCATTTCATAGCACCGAACTAAAAGTCGATATCGAAAGAGAAATGATTAAATCAGAACTAGAAGCCAAAGGATTTATTCAAACATCCGAAACAGTTAACTTAACTGGCCTAATGTATGGTTCCAAAAAGGGAAGCGGTAACAGCTTTTTAACCGACGGCCAAGCTTATATACTATATATGAAATGAAATGAGACAAGATAAACCCACTGCCATTTCCGCTCAACTGGAAAAATATAAAGAAACTATTGTCAAACGCCAAAAATACGTCCATATGGAATATCAAGCTTACGGTTTAGAATTAGCCAAAGAACTTGGCGACTGGAAAAATCGTTCCATTTATATCCGCATGTCCAAAAATATGGACCGAAAAATTCTCGAACAAGCCAGATACTTCGTCAAAGACCAGAATACAGGAACAATTAAAACCCCTTACAAACTTTTTATGTGGAAACTCAAACAACTAAAAGAAACTATCAAGAAGCCGATTTGACAAACGCAACTTAGTTGCATATAATCCCTCCATGGTCCAGGTTAATTCAAATAAAATTTATTCAAACATTAAGTGTCGTCAAACCAAGCTTCGTATGGCTTTAGCCTATATATTCCGTAATTCTCAAATACCTATTTCTGTTGCCGATATCCAGCAAATTTTTAAATCTAAAAATTTTAAAGTCAATAAAACTAGTATTTACCGCGAACTAAAATTTCTTACTAAAAATTATTTAATTAATGAAATTCAATTCGATGGTGTCTCCACTAGATATGAATTCAATGAAACAAACCAAAAATCATACCTAATATGTGCTGGATGCAATAAAATCATTCCGGCTGAAATCGACAGTAAATTTTTTGAGTCTGAATCACAAAAAATATCACAAAAAAATAAATTTATCATTCAACGCCATTCATTAATATTTTTTGGACATTGCCACAAATGTCATCAAAATCATTTATAATACAAGTTGATCATGAAAAAATTTTTTTCAATTAAAAACATAATTATTATTGGCGCTATTCTTCTAATTGCCGGCACTGGGGTTTTTAAAATAACCGCCCAAAACCAAGACCAACTCAAATTTGATACCAAAAAAGAAATTACTGTCACTCCAAAAAAGGAGACTATCAAAGAACAAATTACTCTCACCGGTTCTGTTGACGCTTCCACTAAAGCTGAACTCCAATTTCAAACCAGCGGTCAACTTGCCTGGGTTGGAGTTAAGGTAGGGGATAGGGTCAAAAAATATCAGGCCATTGCCTCACTCAACAAAGAAGTCTTAAAAAAACAACTTCAAGCTGACTTTAATACTTACCGCTCTGCCTTAGCTACTTTTGATGATACTCAGGATAAGTATAAAACCGAAAAAGATAATCTCACTCTTACCGACGATATGAAACGCATTTTAGTTCGATCTCAAAATACTTTAGACAATTCCGTCATTAACTACGAGCTTCAGGATTTAGTCCTTAAATATGCCACTCTTACTAGCCCCATCAACGGTGTCGTCACCAATATTGAACAACCCAACAGCGGTGTTAACATCACTCCCGCTTCAGCTACTTTTTCTATTATTGACCCGACCAGCATTTATTTTAAAGCCCAAATTGATCAGGAAGATGTTACTCGGGTCAAAGTCGGGGATAAAACTACTATTACTCTTGATAGTTTTCCAGAAGAAGAATTTACCTCAGAAGTCACCTATATTTCCTTTACCCCAATTTCCGGCCAAACTTCAACTGTCTACGAAATCAGGTTCAAACTAGTCGGCGACGACAATCAGGATCTTAAATATCGTCTCGGTATGGATGGCGACGCTGTTATTTCTCTTCAAGAAATCAACAATGCCCTGACTCTTCCCATCGATGCTATTCATCAGGACCAAGACCAACCTTATGTTTTTGTTAAATCTGGTGATAATCAATTATTAACCAAAAAAACTATAAAAACCGGTATCGAAACCGACACTACTGTTGAAATTTTAGAGGGACTTTCAGAAAATGATCAAGTCGTCATCGGGAAATAACTCTAAAGTAATTTTAGAGTTAAAAAACATCACTAAAACCTATGCTACGGGAACTAATCAGTTCACCGCCTTAGATAATGTCAGTCTAAAAATACACCAAGGTGAATTTATCTCTATTACCGGCCCGTCAGGATCAGGCAAATCCACCCTAATGCATATCATCGGCTTGCTTGACAATCCCACCTCTGGTGAAGTTTTATTAAATGGCCGTGATATCTCTAAACTCAAAGAACATCAACTCGCCCAAATCAGAAACGTTACTTTAGGTTTCGTTTTTCAACAATTTAATCTGTTAGCCAAAACTTCTTCTCTGGAAAATGTTTCCTTACCTCTCCTTTATTCCGATATTCCCAAAAAAGATCGTCAAAAAATGGGTATGGATTTACTAATCAAAGTCGGTCTTCAGGATAAATTTAACAACACTCCCGCCCAGCTTTCCGGCGGCCAACAACAGCGAGTCGCTATTGCCCGAGCTTTAGTTAATAATCCCAAAATCATTTTAGCTGACGAACCCACCGGTAATTTAGACAGTAAATCCGGCGCCGAAGTTATGCAGTTTTTTCACCAACTCAACCAAAAAGAGGGGAGGACTATTGTTTTCGTTACCCACGACATGGATTTAGCCAAACAGGCTAATCGAACTATCATTATTAAAGACGGCCAGATCTCGGAGGAAAAACATGCTTAAACCCAGTTTCAGCGATCTTCTAAAATCCAGTTTCCGCTCTATTCTAAAAAATAAGAGCCGAACTATTTTGACTTCTTTGGGAATTATTATTGGCGTAACTTCCGTAATTTTACTAACTTCTATTGGCAATGGTCTCAAAAAATATGTCACCGATCAGTTTGATTCTCTCGGCGCCAACTCTATTTATATTTCCCCCGGAAAAGTTTTTAACGATAATGGCGGTTTTTCTCAAAGCGGGGCCATGATGACTACCAGTTTTACTCAAAAAGATGTTTCCAATCTAAAAAGAAAATTAAAAGATGTCGAAATTACTCCCGCCAGTGCCGTCTTTGCTGATGTTTCCTCTTCTTTTAGTACCCAAAAAACAATCGAGATCGATGGATCAACTGAAGAATTTGGTGTCAATAATAATTTAGCTCCATCAGAAGGCAATGGCCGTTGGTTTACCGAAGAAGAAAACAGTAAAAAAACCCCCGTTATAGTTTTAGGTTATCAACTAGCCCAAGATTTATTTCCCAAATCCAGTGCCGTCGGCAAAAAAGTTATCGTCAAGGGTAAAACTCTTAAAGTCATTGGCGTTAGCGACAAAAAAGGCGCCTCCTTCGGTGGTCCCAGCTTTGATAAACAAGCCTATGTCCCTATTAATGTCGTTTTTGACTTATCAGGCAATAATGACATTAACAGTATTATTATCAAAGCCAGAAGCAAAGATTTAATTGAAGCGACTAAAAAAGAAATTACCGATATTATGCTTGAGAAATATGACGAAGATGCTTTTTCGGTTTTTGACAGCTCTCAACTTCTTAATTCCATCAACTCCATCATTAATGTTCTTACTATTGGGCTTACCGGCATCGCCGCTATTTCCTTGGTCGTCGGTGGCATTGGCATTATGAATATCATGTTGGTTTCTGTCACCGAACGCACCCGCGAAATTGGTCTTCGTAAGGCTATCGGCGCTTATCCTCGGGCCATCCTCATCCAATTTTTAATCGAAGCCGTAATTTTATCTTGTATTGGCGGCGCCACTGGAGTAATTTTAGGCTATTTAGGAACTCTGGCCATCAAAACATTTTTTCCGGCTCAAGTCACCATCTCATCTGTTATCTTAGCCTTTGGAGTTTCCTCACTGGTCGGCATCGTCTTTGGTGTTGCTCCCGCCCGTAAAGCCTCTAAACTTTCACCTATCGAAGCCCTCAGATACGAATAATCTGCTATTATTTATTAGTGAAACACGAACTCCGCTATCATCTTCTAGCTTCATTTGTAGTCTTTATTTTAGTATCTATTTTTTTGGTCATCGGAAAAATTGAATCAATTCAACTCCTTTATCTTTTCTTAGGCATCACCATCGGGTCTTTTATTTTAGACATCGACCATTTTATTTTTTGGTTCTTTCTCAAACCCAATTTAGAAGAAAGCCGCCTGGCTCGCACTGCCATCCAAAAGCACGATATTAAAGCCGTTTATCAGCTTTTAAAAACTAGCCATCAGACACACTACAATCTAATCTTTCACCACTATTTCTTTCAGGTTATCTTAGTCCTATTTTCCTTCTTTGTTTTTACTCTAACCAAAAACATTTTCGTTACCAGTTTAGTAGTTTCCCTTAATCTTCATTTATTGATTGACGAAATAATCGATTATTTTTACAACTCCAAAACTCTCCAAAAATGGCTTTTTGCCAGAGAAAACTCTCAACTTCCAATTAAATTTTTAGGTCGCTATCTTTCCGTTTTCAGCTTCTTTTTAGTTATCTTCATCATTCTCTTAATCACTACTCAATTATGATGGTTTCCAGTCCAGAATTATTTCTACAAGCTAAAAAATACCTCGACGGTCATCAAAAAAACCTGGTTAACGATGTCGAGATTATTCTCAAACGTCTCCAAATTCAAGACGATATCAGTGATTTCTCTTTTTTAGTTTCTCCTATTGCCAAAGCTTACGAAGGTTTTTTAAAAGATTTTTTCCTAAAAATAGAAATCATTAGTGATAATGATTACCTTAGCGACCGTTTCAGAGTCGGAAAAACCCTTAATCCCTCTCTCCGCTACAAACGTTTTTCTGTCTATCAAAAACTAGCCGACTATGACGACAAAGGGGAAGAGTTAGCTGAAACCCTCTGGGATGCCTGGAAATTTGGCCGCAATGAAATTTTCCACTATTTTCCGGAAACTTACAAAAGCCTTTCCAAAAATGAAGCCGAAGACCGTATTAACCTTTTACTCCGAGCCATTATAAAAACCGGTAATTTCTTAGATCAAAATCAAAAAAAATAATTTTTTAGTGTACAATTAAAACCATATGACAAAAGTTGTGCTTGACCAAAACAAATGCATTGGCTGTAATACCTGTCCGCTTTTAGATCCAGAGATCTTTGAAATGGACACTACTACTTACAAAGCCAAAATTAAAAAACAACCAGAAAAAATTTCTGATTCCACTCAAAACGCTATTAGTTCTTGCCCTGTTGGAGCCATCTCCACTTCTGAAGAATAAATAATTAATTAAAAATTAATCATACAATGAAAAAAAACCAAAAAATAAAATTAATCGAAAAGAAAATTGCCGAAGTTGTCGGTCCTAAAAAAAATCTTCCATCAGTCCAAATCCCTTTAATTGGTGTCATCATTTTTTGTTTACTTTTAGCCGCTACTTCTTTTACCGCCGGTTTCAGTTACTTCCAACTCAAAAATGGCGACGCCAAAACCACCGTCAAAGCTACTGCTACTTTAGAACCCCAAAAATCCGACAAACCGGAACTTCAATTCTACGTCATGAGCTTCTGTCCCTATGGCAATCAAATGGAAGAAACTCTTAAGCCTGTCTTTGATTTATTGGGCAATTCTGTTTCTCTTAAACCCCAATATATTTTTGAAAAAATTACCGACCTTAAAGCCCAATGTCAGCAATATGACGCCAGCAACTGCGCTAATTATATTAAAGCTGGTTACTTTACCACTGATTCTGAATGTAAATCAGAGTTAGCTAATTACAGTAAAGACTGTTATGACGAGAAAAATTACCTTAAAATAGGTAATGTTTTCTACAGTTCTCTTCATGGTCGAGTCGAGGCTAACCAAGATGTTAGAGAAATCTGCGCCTACAACATGAACGATGACAAAACTAATTGGTGGAAATTCGTCGAAAACGTTAACGCTGCCTGTACTGCCGAAAACGCTGATACTTGCTGGGAGGAACAAGCTAAAAAGGCTGGTCTCGATACCAACAAAATCACTGAATGTTTCAATACTCAAGCTGCTGACTTGATTGACAAAGAGATTGCCTTGACCACTCAAAATAAAATTCAAGGCTCTCCCACCCTTATGCTCGATGGTGCTGAATTCCCTCCGAATAATGCTTCCACTAATGACGGTAAAGGTGGTCTAAAAATTGGTAAAAAAGTTTTTGCTGAAAGCGAATACCGCACTTCAGAATTTATCAAAGAAGCTATTTGTGCCTCTTTCAATAAATCACCTAAAACTTGTAAGCAGACTTTAAAGTCTGCTGCTGCCGATGAAACTGCCAACGCTGGCACTGATACGGCTACTGCCAACGCTGCTGCTGCCCAAGGTAGTTGCAACTAATTTCAGTTTAATTCTCAAACCCTCTCCGAAATTTCGGAGAGGGTTTTTTAGTTTAAATAGGTCTAATTTTGAACGAAGTGAACAAAATTTGCCTATTTACACAATCCCGATGAGACTTTAGTCGATATCGGGATGTTATAATCACAACAGTTTTAATTTTATGAAACTAAACTCTCACCAAATTCGATCTTCTAAAATAAGGGAGTCACAAAAACTTCAAAAGGAGATTAACCGCAATCCTATCATTCTAGTTTTAGACAATGTTTTAGATACTTACAATATTGGCTCATTCTTCCGCTTAGCCGACGCTCTTGGTGCCGAAAAAATTTGTCTCTGCGGCCCGGTTGTTACACCCCCAAATATTAAAATCCACCGGGCTTCTATCGGCACTTGGAAATGGATTCCTTGGCAACAGTTCGACACCACTGTCGATTGCCTCAAAAAACTAAAAACCGATGGGTACCAAATTATTGCCTGCGAACAAAGCAAAACCAGTATCAATTATTTAAAGGCTAAATATTCTTCAAAAGTAGCCATAATCGCCGGTAGTGAATCTTACGGTGTCTCCCCGGAAGCCTTAAAAATGGCCGACCAAATCGTTGAAATTCCTATGTATGGCATAAATATATCCTTAAATGTTTTAGTTGCCACTTCTATTATTGCCTTTGATATTCTCTCAAAAATATTTCCCAAAGATAGGTAGTATTTCCATTCATTTTTATTCAATTTCCACCCCAAATTTCATTAAAAAAATACCCTATCTTTACGTATATTTTGCTTATTGTAAAGCTATTTTACCTTTGTTAGAATGAATCTGTTCCTAAAACAAACATAAAAATTTATTTTTAGTAAAATTTTAGACATTAGAAATTTAATTTATATGCCAGCACAAGAAACTTACACCGGTCAACAAATAGTTGTTCTAGAAGGTCTCGAACCAGTTAGAAAACGTCCTGCCATGTATATTGGTTCCACCGATATCAGAGGATTACACCACTGTCTCACCGAAATTATCGACAACGCTATAGATGAGGCTTTAGCGGGATTTGCCAAAAATGTTTGGGTAATCATTCATCCCGACAATTCCGCCACTATTGCCGATGATGGCCGGGGTATTCCTACCGACATCATGCCCAAGTACAAAAAACCGGCGATTGAAGTCATCATGACCACCCTTCATTCCGGCGGTAAATTTGAAGGTTCAGCCTACAAAGTTTCCGGCGGACTTCATGGTGTTGGCGCTGCCTGTGTCAACGCTCTCTCCGAACTTTATCAAATTGAGGTCCGCCGCGACAATAAGATTAATTTTATTGAATTTTCCCGCGGTAAGTTAAAAACTAAGCTAACCGAAATTCCTGAAAGCAAAATTGATCGAATCAAAAATCTTATTCCCAAAAGCACTACTGGAACCACCGTCACTTTTTATCCGGATCCAGAAATTTTTAAAGAAACCATTGAGTTGGATGATAAAACCATCATCAAATCTCTTAAAGATCGTGCCTATCTTACCAGTAAAATTTATTTCCATTTTTACGACGAAAGAAAAAATACTCAACATCACTACTATTTCGAAGGGGGAATTCTCTCCCTTCTCCATGAATTAAATAAAAATAAAGTAGTCATGCATGAACCTATCCTTCTCAAAAGAGAAGAGGCAGGCATCAACGTCGAAGTTGCTATTCAGTACAACGACACTTTCCAGGAAAATACTCCATCATTCGTTAATATTATTAATACTCATGAAGGGGGAACTCACCTTACCGGATTTAAAACCGGTCTAACCAAAGTTATCAAAGATTACGCCACCAAAAAAGAACTGATGAAGGCTAAAGATGACGTTATCACTGGAGATGATGTTCGAGAAGGATTAACCGCCGTAATTTCCATTAAAATGGGATCAAAAGATCTCCAATTCGAAGGTCAAACCAAAGGTAAATTAGGTAATAGTGAAGTTCAACCGATTGTCAATAAAATTGTTAAAGAAGAACTGGAAATTTATTTTGAAGAACACCCTGACGTCGCCAAAACTATTGTTGGTAAATCCATACTGGCTATTCAAATCCGTAAAGCTGCCCGGGCCGCCAAAGATGCCATCATGCGTAAAGGTGCCTTTGAATCTCTTGGGCTTCCAGGTAAATTAGCCGACTGTCAATCCCGTGATCCCGCCGAAAGTGAAATTTATATCGTTGAAGGAGATTCCGCCGGTGGTTCAGCCAAACAAGGCCGAGACCGTAAATTCCAAGCTATTTTACCGCTTTGGGGTAAAGCCCTCAACACCGAAGGTATGAGGCTCGACAAAGTCGTTGGTTCCGACAAACTAAAAGATCTAATTATTGCCTTAGGTATGGGAATAGGTGAAACTATGAACTTTGAAAAACTTCGTTATCACCGTATTATTCTCATGTCCGATGCCGATGTTGACGGTGCCCACATCGCCACTCTTTTACTTACCTTTATGTATCGTCACCTTCCCAATCTTATTGAAAGCGGCTACGTTTATATCGCCATGCCGCCACTTTTCAAAATCAAGCAAGGTAAATTAGTTAAATATGTTTACACCGAAGAGGAAAAAGAAGCCTATCTCAAAAAAATCGACGTCTCAAAAGCCTTTGACATTCAACGTTACAAAGGTTTAGGTGAAATGAACCCCCAACAACTCTGGGAAACCACTATGAATCCCGAAACCAGAATTCTTAAAAGAGTCACCATTTCCGATGCCATCAAAGCCGACGAAGTTTTTAGAATTCTAATGAGCGAAGACGTTCCGCCACGAAAGAAATTTATCCAAACTCATGCTCATTTAGCCAAACTGGATATCTAAAAATATGAAACTCAATAAAATATTAAAAATTACCAAAAACAACCTTCTCCTTTGTCATCAAAGAGAGAACTAAAGAGGGATTTGATTATGACTGAAGAAAAAAACACTATCGTTAATGACGTTACCAGAACCAATAAAAATATTGGCAAAATTATGGAAGTCGATATCGTTCCCGAAATGGAAACATCATACCTCGACTATGCCATGTCAGTTATCGTTTCCCGGGCCCTTCCTGATGTTAGAGATGGCCTTAAACCAGTTCACCGCCGAATTATCTATGCCATGAGCCAACTTGGCTTATCAGTCACAGGGAAAAACGTCAAATCCGCTGCTGTTGTCGGTGATGTCATGAAGTCTTATCATCCCCACGGAGATAGTTCCATCTATGGTGCTTTAGTTCGTATGGCCCAGGATTTCTCTATGCGCTACCTTTTAGTCCAGGGACAAGGAAACTTTGGTTCAATTGACGGTGATCCTCCAGCCGCTATGCGTTACACTGAAGTCCGTATGTCAAAGATGACCCCCGAAATGATCACTGACATTAACAAGGAAACTGTTGAAATGATTGACAATTATGACGCTTCTACCAAAGAACCCTCTGTCCTTCCTGTTCGTATTCCCAATCTTTTATTAAACGGAGCTGATGGTATTGCCGTGGGAATGGCTACTCGCATTCCTCCTCACAATCTCAAAGAAATCTGTGGGGCTATTGAGGTAGTTCTGGATAAAAGTCACTTAGAAAAAATCGAACCGGAAATTGAAATTAACAACATTCTCTCACCCCCAAAAAATACTCAGGAAATGGTCCTTCGCCCGGTATTTGAATTAGAAAAACAAAAATTTAACTTTGAGACTAATGCCACCATTGAAGACTTAACCAAAGTCGTTCAAGGACCCGATTTCCCAACCTACGGTGAAATTTACGGCAAAACCGGAATCTTGGAAATGTATAATACTGGCCGGGGCAAATTTGCTGTCCGAGGTAAAACCAATATTGAAGAAACCAAATCCGGAAAAATTAGAATCATCATTACCGAACTTCCTTACCAAGTTAATAAAGCCGAATTCGTCAAAAAAATTGCTGATTTAGTTCGTGACAAAAAAATCATTGGTATTTCCGACCTCCGCGACGAGTCTGACCGCCATGGTATTCGCATTGTCGTTGAAATCAAAAAGAACGGCAAACCAAAATCCATCCTTAATAAGCTTTTCAAATACACCGCTCTTCAATCTTCTTATTCTGCCAATATGCTGGCCTTAGTCAACGGTGTTCCCCAAACCCTTAACTTACGCCAAATGTTATTATTATTCATCCGCCACCGGGAAACCATAATTCGCCGTCGCACTATCTTTGACCTCAAAGGTGCCATGATGCGAGCCCACATTCTTGAAGGTCTAAAAAAAGCTTTAGATTTTATCGATGAAGTCATCAAAACCATCAGATCCACCAAACCAGATGAAGACGCCAAAACCAAACTTATGGATAAATTTGGTTTCACCGACCTCCAATCACAGGCTATTCTGGATATGCAGCTTAAAAAACTCTCTGGTCTGGAACGCCAAAAGCTCGATGATGAATATGCTCAGGTCGAGGAAACTATCTCCCAATTAACCGGAATTATCACTATTCCAGAAAAAATGATTAGCGTTCTTAAGAATGAAAATAAAGAAATCGCTGAAAAATATAGTGACCCCCGTCGAACCAAAATTTATATCCGCGGTCTTGAAGAATTCAGTGAAGAAGATTTGGTTCCTAATGAATCCGTTTTGGTCGCTTTAACTAAAACCGGCTATATCAAGCGTGTTCCCAAAGAAACTTATCACAGCCAAAAACGCGGCGGTATCGGCGTTGTTTGTATGGCCACCAAACAGGAAGATGAAATCGAATGTATGCTCTCCGTCGACACTCATGATGATTTACTTTTCTTTACCAATCGAGGTCGGGTCTTCAAAACCAAAGTTTGGGATATCCAAGAGGGAACCCGTCAAGCCAAAGGCCAAGCCGTTATTAACCTCATTAATATCCTTCAGGGCGAAAGCGTCCATACAGTTCTGCCTATCGCCAAAAACAGCGGTTGTAAGTACATTTTATTAGCCACTCAAAAAGGCGTCATCAAAAAGACTTCTATTGATAAATTTAAAAATATTCGCCAAAGTGGTTTAGCTGCCATCAAACTTGACACCGGTGATCAATTAACCTGGGCCAAACTCACCGACGGTAATAATCAAATATTTTTGGTTACCAAAAACGGTAAATGTATTCGCTTCAACGAAACTGATACTCGGCCTATGGGTCGCCACACCCGGGGTGTTCGGGGCATCCTCCTCAAAGGGGAAGATTCTCTGGTCAGCATGGATATTATTCCCCAATCCGTCGAAAAATCCACCAACAAATCCAAAGAAAAACTATTCAGGCATCTTTTAGTTGTCACCGAAAACGGCGTCGGCAAACGCAGCGATGTCTACCTTTATCCGCTCCAAAAACGCGGCGGTATTGGGGTGAAAGTCGCCAATTTAACTTCTAAAACCGGTAATATTGCCGCCGCCCAGGTAGTTTCCGAAATTCATGACCAGGTCATTTTGGTTTCCAAAAAAGCTGTCACTATTAAACTACCTCTCAAAAATATCCCCACTCTTAGTCGCAACACCAAAGGTGTAATTTTAATGAGGTTTAAATCTACCGATGACAAGCTTACCGCTATGACTGTTTTAGAAAAAGGCGAATTAACAGAAGAAACTAAAGTCTAGTTTAAGCCCAAAATTTTAACCGAATTTCAAAATTAGATAGGTTTATCGGATATTATAGGAAATACATCATCAGTAAGTATGGAATAGCAGAGTAGGGGATTGGTTGCTAACAAACTATCATTTTTTAGTTTAACCCTAATTTAGGGTAAAAAGTAATTGTCAAGTCGGCTAAAACCCATCCTCGACATTTTCTTGTACAATTCTATATAAAACAGCGCTACTATAGGCCCATTCACTTAAATTAAAACGATAGGGGAGAGTGTTATATTTTTTTAGACATTAGATATCAGAAATTAGATATTTTATTTGTTTCCTATATGAAATTTCTCGTGCACCTCTCTCAGTCGGGCATCGGTCACATGGGTATAAATTTGAGTTGTGGCAATATTTTTATGACCCAACAATTCTTGAACCGATCGGAGATCAGCCCCTCGCTGCAACAAATCTGTCGCCATCGAATGTCTCAATGTATGCGGAGTTGCCGCCACCGGCAAATTTGCCTGTCTGACATACTTTTTTACCAATCTCTGTACCGATCTGGCTGTCAACCTGGTTTCCTCATCCAACAAACCAATTTCTTCTTTCGGTCTTAAATCTCTCATAAACAATGGTTTATAATGATCCGCTCGGCTTTTTAAATATTTATCTATCCATTCGGCTGCCTGTTTAGTAATAAATACTACTCGCGACCGACCACCCTTACCAATAACTCCAAATTCCCGGGTCTTCAAATTTATCTGTTCCCTATTCAAAGAAACCAATTCCGACACCCGTAAACCCGTCGAAAACAATAATTCCAAAATTGACCTATCGCGCAATCCATTTTTGGCAGAATTTAATGGCTGATTCAATAACCGACCAACTTGTTCTTCAGACAGAAATTTCAAAGAGTGGTCTTTTACTTTAGGTACATCCAATTTTTCTGGCTGAAGCACTTCCATATCATTCTTTACCAGCCACTTCAAAAACGACCTTAAGGAAATTACATAGTACCCCTGAGTCACCAGCTTCATTTCTCCCTTAGTTCCTTTTTGTCTCGACAGATACAACCGAAACTCCCTTATATTATCCGCTGTTAAATCAGTTATGGTTGGATTTTCAATACCTTTATTAGTCATTAAAAAATCAATTAATACTCCCAAATAATGTTCATAATTTCTTATTGTCAATTTTGAACAGTTTCGTTCAATTTCCAAATGTTCCAAAAAACGTCTTTCTAAAGTCTGTAAGTCTTTTTCCATATTTTCATCTTACCACGTTCAAAACCACATTCCAGTTCTCTAAACCGATGATTAATTAATCATATTTTTTAAAAACATCAATTCTAGAGGCTCTGGTAACGTATTAGGTTTAATTTGCCTATTTTTAGGCACAATCTAATTTTTTACTCCATTCCAAAACTATTGGCGGGGGAGTCAAGCATAGGTAAGGGGAGTCAAATCAATTTTTTCAACCTAAACATTAAAAAATTAAGTTAATCCAACCGGCGGAGAATAAACCCATTTTTTTCAATTTGAATTAGACCTGGAAATTCATTTTCTCGCTAATTAGTTATTAGAAATTAGACATTAGAAATTTTGTTTAAACACCTCTCCCCTGGCTTCAGAACTTTAACAGAGTCGTAAAAGATACATTGTGCGACATACTATTTTAAGCTCACCCACCATAGGAGATAGCACCCAATTATTTATAGTGTCAGTTCACTTATTTCTTTTAGGCATTAGAAATTAGATATTATAAATTTCTTAATATTGACCTCTTCTACTCCCTTTCAACCCCTCCCTAGTCGTACACTTTGATACAGTTATTAAACCTAAACTTATCCACAGAGACTATATCATAATATATCAATACTCTCTTTGTGAAAATTATAGGATACATCGTGAAAAATATTATAGGCTCTACATTATAGGCCACTTCCCTACCTCAGTCTCACCCGTCCAAAAATTTTAAACTAATTTAGCCTTATTCAAACCTAAATTATCTCTATCTAAACCTAGACATATTGATTCTTATAACTGAAAGGCTGACTAGCTGATAGGCTGATAAGCTTAAACTCCCCTCGTCTCCCCTATTTTGAACCAAAAAACATCAATTTATACCTAACTTACCACTATAAACAGTATATTTATCCCTTCTATTTAGACATTAGAAATTAGATATTAGAAATTTATTTTATAAATCCACCCACCTGAATCTCCCAAAGCTGTTTATAAACACCCCTTTTCTTCTTTATCAATTGTAAATGAGTTCCATCTTCTATAATCTTACCTTGATCCAACACCACAATTCTATCCACTTTTTTAATTGTCGATAATCTATGAGCAATAACTATCACCGTTTTATCTTTAGTCAAATTTTCCAAAGCTTCCTGAATATACCTCTCCGATTCTGAATCCAAACTGGACGTCGCTTCATCCAAAATCAAAATTGGTGAATTCCTCAAAATAGCTCTGGCAATAGCCACTCGCTGTCTCTCCCCTCCGGACAACTTTATTCCTCGTTCACCGACTAAAGTCCCATATCCATGGGGTAATTTATTTATAAATTTATCACAATAAGCCAACTTAGATGCTTTTATCACCTCTTCATCCCCTGATTCAAACTTTCCATAACGAATATTTTCCATTAAACTTCGATGAAATAAAATTGGATCTTGAGGTACCAAACTGATTTGACCTCTCAGACTCTCTTGTGTCACCTTCGCCACATCTTGACCATCTACTAAAATTCTCCCTTTCTGAATATCATGTAACCTCAACATTAGCTTCACCAGAGTTGATTTACCCGAACCAGACAAACCCACCAATGCCACTGTCTGTCCCGGATCTATCTCCAAATTAAAACCACTCAAAACTTTCTCTCCATCTTCATAAGCAAAATCAACCCCGTCAAACTTTACCCTTCCTAATTTTACCTCCAACTTAGAAGCAAAAACATCATCTTTAACCTCATGAGGTGTATTCAAAATCAAAGTCATTTCTTCCGCCTCAGCTAAATGCTCATAAATCCTGGTTATTACCCGGCCAAAATCCCAAACCATCATTACAATTTCTAAGATATAAGACTGGATTAAAACAAAATCTCCCACCGTCACCATTCCTTTTCCCCATAATTTAATGGCAAAATAAAAAATTCCAATCTCCAAAACCACTAACAAAAAAGACTGTAAGGCATAAAATTTAGCACTTAAATCCCAGCTAAATAACCTGATTCTGTGTAATTTATCAGCCAAATCGGAATAACCGTTAGCCTCTTTCTCATAACCATTAAACAACTTTATATTCGTGTTATTAGTTACTGTATCTGCCAAAAAACTACTCGTAGTCGTTTCCGCCTCACTCCTTTCAATATCATATTTAATTTTGTGTTTAGTAAAAGTCCAATTAATTATCAAAAACATCAAAGTCCATCCCAACATTCCTAACCCCAAAAATATATTTACTCTGGCCAACACTATCGTAATCACCAAAACTCTTACCGTTGACGGCAACAACTCATAAAACAACTGATCCGCTAAAACTTCAAAAGACGACACAAAACTCTTAGCTTTCTTAACCACTGACCCGGTAAAATTATTAGAAAAATAAGTATAAGAATGTTTATGTAAATACTCAAAACATCTCTTACTTAAATCACTCATACTAATCGATTCCAAAAAGTTAGTCGCAAACCCACCAATTCGCCACAACAACCACCTTCCCACACTTAAAATTGCAATTATTCCCAATATTGACAAAAGACTCTTCACTAAAATATCTTTTGACTGATTAGATGACAACTCATTAAAGAAATACTTAAAATAGACCGGAGTTATAGAATCGATCACATTAGCCATAGCTATAGAAACCACCGTCAACCACAAAGAAATTTTATGATTACGCACTGTCTGCCAATAAAACCGGAGGGTTTTTCGGGTATTATCCTTCATTTTGTAAAATCCATTATAACCTATTTTTGGCTTATTTTTTGATATATAATTAGCCATGAATTCAACCATTGAAAAAATCAAAAGTTTAGCTCAATCAGATTTAAGAAAAATTATCCTTACTGAAACCGACGACCAAAGAATCCAAAAAGCTGCTAAAATCGCCACCGACCAAAAAATTGCCGACATTTTATTAGTCGACACCGACTACATCAAAAACCACCCAGACCTCTACCAAAAATTCTCTCAGGAATTATTTGAACTCCGACAATCAAAAGGATTAACCCTAGAACAAGCCAAACAACTTACCTTAAAACCAATTTATTTTGGTACTATGATGGTTAAAGACCAAATGGCCGATGGTTTAGTTGCCGGAGCCAACACTACCACTCAAGAAACATTCAGACCAGCTCTCCAGATAATCAAAGCCAATCCTAGACAAAATCTTGTTTCCAGTTTCTTTTTGATACAATCCCCTCTTACCAGCTTTGGTCACCATGGCACTCTAATTTTTGCTGATTGTGCTTTAAATATTAATCCCGACGCTAATCAGTTAGCCCAAATTGCCCTTCAATCAGCCGAGTCTTTCCGTTTGCTAGTCCAAAACGCCAAACCCAAAATCGCTATGCTTTCTTACTCTACCAACGGTAGTGGTACCGGCGAATCCGTCAATAAAGTCAGACAGGCTACTAAAATAGTCAAGGAAACTGACCCAAGCCTTATTATTGACGGAGAAATCCAAGTTGACGCCGCCATTGTTCCAAGCGTCGCTCAAACTAAATTCCCCACTGGAGCCACCCAAGGCCAAGCTAACATATTAATATTCCCGGATATCAATTCCGGAAATATTGGATACAAATTAGTTGAACGTCTAGGCCAAGCCAAAGCTATTGGCCCAATCTCCCAAGGTCTTAATTATCCAATCAACGATTTATCTCGCGGGTGCAACGTTGACGACATTGTCAACACTATTGCTATCACCAGTATCCAAGCCAAATCTATTAAATCCTAACGCCAACTAGTTGTTATAATCACTCCCAGCAAAATTGACACTGCAATCCAAAAAAAAACTGTTGAATTTCTCTTAAATAACCTGTCCCTCAAATCTAATTGAACCAAACCAGAAATTACATACACTGCTGCCACTAAATATATTGAACCCTTAAAAATTCCTACCGGCCAAAACGACACTACTAACCCAAACTGAGCCATCAAAAACGCCGGGGCCAACACATAAGTCCAAAAACTCTTCTCCTTTCCATCATCAGGCAATTCAATCGTCACACTATAAAACAAATACATAAAAACTACCAAAGATATAATAAAAACAAAAATTGCATTCAACCAATAAATCACTTTAAAGGAAAACAAACTATCAAACAAAAAGAAAGTCATTAACAACAACAACACCAAACCTACCGTATAAGCCGCTCGATAAAGCGGTGGTGTTCTGTAACCTATCGACACCAAAAACACATTTTCTACTAAAAACATCACATAAGAAACTATCCCAAAAAACAAACTTGTCAATAATACTGTCCAAAACGTTTGTGGTAATAAAGCCGCAAATAGACCAAAACCCACAAAAAAACCTACCGGCAAAATTACTGACATCAGTCTAATATAAAAACTCTGATTAAAAATAATTCCCAAACCAAACCAAAAACAAAACGCCGTCAACACTGCCCCGACTAACAAACCATAATAATGCGACGAATAAGGCAAACTTATAAAAAAATAAAAACCAACCGCCGCTATTACCGAAGAAATTAAGTATTTAATTCGTTTCGGCATAGCCTAATTATAATCAAAACCGCAAAAAACACCAAGAACGTCATCGTTCGACTCTAGTTCATCAACAAAATCCATTATCTTTTCTACTTCATCTTCATTTTTTAATATTACTGGATTCTTCGCCCGATAAACTACTTCCGACCGAACCACCTTTAAACCCAAACCTTCTATTTTCTTTGCCAAATCATTTAACTCTGCCGTTTCTACTATTACCGTATTACCCTCAAAATCTATCGCTCCTAAATCAATTAATTCCAATTGATTTTCCTCAGAAATTTCATTCTGTTCTGGAAAATCCAACTCCACTTCCCCTACTCTCTCAAACTGATACATCACTGAGTTAGACTCTCCCAAAGCCCCATTATAATTCTTAAAAATCAATTTTATCTCACCCAAAATCCTATTTTTATTATCCGTCTCCGCTTCCACCACTACCGGAACTCCAAATGGACCATAACCCTCTAAAACTACCGAAACTAAATTTGCTTTTCTTTCTTCAAACCGATCCAACAACCTCTGAATATTTTCCTTAGGCATATTTGCTTCTCTCGCCTTTTCTATTGCCACCTTAAGCGCCCCATTTACTTCCGGATTACTACTTCCACCACCCAGTCTAATAGCTGTAAGTATATTCTTAGAAATTTTTGTGAAAGCCTCACTTCTTTTTTTATCCTGAGCTCCCTTTCTGTTTTTAATATTAGCCCATTTAGAATGTCCTGACATAAAATCCTTATTTTTTATAATTAGAGTATTTTATCACTTCTGCAAAATTCTCATCCAGATAAACTTCCACTTCCCCCTCATTTAAGGATGAATCTTCTACCCCCATACAATTAAAAACACTTTGAAGTATTCGCCATGAAAAAGTCTTTTCCACCCCATCACTATAAACAATCTTACATCTATCCAATTTTTCTCCTTCATTACTGCTCACTGATATTACCGAAAAACCAGCTCTTTCCAATCTCTTAGTCACAAAATTAGCCAATCCATCAGCCTCACTTAAATTAATTACTGACAACTTCAAATCATCATTCACCACTTTCGTCTCCGAAAAATCACGAGCCATGATTTTATCCAAAAACACTTCATTTTTATCCACATCACCCTCCATTTTTTCTGTTTTCCTAATTAAATTATCATTTCTAAAAAGCATCCACCAAAACTTCTGCTGCCAATCACTCGTTCTGTTTAATACCACTACTTTATCAGCCACAAACCCAAAATTATAAAATAAAATATCTTTTAACAAATTAATCTTCCTTTCCTGCAACAAAATTTTCTTTAATACTTGATTTCGATACCAACCCATACCTTCAGGGATCCACACCTGAGCCTCGTCCGACAACGACAAATAATTAATCATCTGTCTTCCTTTTGACACCGACACCATGGCTAACCCATCATCCCCCAAAATACCTATTTTATAATCACTCCCTTCCTCTCCTTTTCTTTTCAAACTAGAAACCACTATTATCACCAAAAAAAATAAAATCAATCCCAAAGCTAAAATAATTTTAACTTTACTCTTCTTCATAAAGCTTTAGATGTTCTTTTAAATCATCAGCTAAATCGGTTTCAAAAACTTTTTCTTTACCAGAAATCGGATCTACAATCTTAAGATAAAATGCTTGCAAAAATGGCCTCTTTAAAATATCCACTTCACCTCCATATAATTTATCCCCTACTAATGGCCACCTTAAATAACTCAAATGGACTCTGATCTGATGCGTTCTCCCGGTCTTTAAGTCTACTTCCAAAAAACTATATTTTTTTTTGTCCTTTCTATACTTCTTAATCAATCTAAACTTCGTTAATGCTTCTTTTCCATCAATTACCACTCCAAATTTTCCAAATCCATACTTTGATCTTCCAACTGGCCAATTTATACTTCCATCTACTGACACCTCACCACCTACTAGACAGTAATATTTCTTAGTTAAACTTCTGTTCCTGAACTGATTCTTAAAATTTCTAAAGGCCAATTCATTTTTGGCCACCAACACCAATCCGGAAGTCCCTTTATCCAACCGATGCATTATTCCATTCCTCAATAAATTATTAGGTCTAATTCTTATCAAATAATCCTCCAATGTTCCTTCTTCGCCTTTTTTCTCCTTAGTCGTTGTCATTCCGGCCGGTTTATTTACCACCAAATAATTTTCATTTTCAAAAATTATTTTTATCTTTTCTTCCATAATTCCCAAATAAAAATGCCAACCCCTATAGAAATTATCCAGTCGGCTATATTATTATAAACCGATCCTAATTGCCAATAATCACGAACATAACCAAAAACTAACCTATCAATCATATTTACCCAACCGCCCAACAAAATTAAATTAACTCCGGTATAATTTCTCTTCCAACCAAACCAGGTTAAACCCACCAGCAACCCTAAATTCAACCAAACTACCCCTAATCCGCTCCAACCAAAACTCACTCCTTCATTTCTAATATCCATCTCCAAAAGATCAGAAATTCCCCCATGCCAAAACCACAAAAGCAATAACACCCCCAAAAACCAAACCAACTTAAGCCTCTTTTTCTTTTTGACACTTAACACAAGTAGTTGCTTCTGGATTAATCGCTAACCTCTCGGTATCAATCATCTTCCCACAGGACTCACAAATCCCATATTTCCCCAACTTCATTCTCGTCAACGCTTTTCTTAACTGCACAATCCTTTTAGCCAAAAATCTGACTTTAACCTCACTATCAAAATGACCTATTTGTTCATCCAAATCCTCCTCATCAGAATTTTCTAACGTCCTGAAATCATCCTTAAACGGATCCGCCTTTTCTAGGTCTTTTTTAGTCCTCTTCATCTTTAACAATTCCAATTCCAAAAACTTCTTTATCGGTTCCAAAAATCTTGAAGGCAATCTAAGTGTTTTTGTTTCTTTTTTATTTTCTTTCATATTTTATTCCTCCTAGGATAAACAATCCTAC
>CAYOPC010000011.1:0-22469 GCA_964405765.1 uncultured Gammaproteobacteria bacterium
AGACAAATCTTACTTGAACTATCATAGTAATAGAAATAAGACACGGTTGGTTTTGAAGCCGAAACTTTATCTATACAAAAACCCTCACAAGCTTCCTTCATATCATGCATCGAGGCATAGTACCCAGGGTCTACATCACAAGCGGTATCACCCAAACAACCACTATAACTAAATCCAGAACAACCATCCTTCCATGTCCCATTATATTTATCACATCCGGAACCAGAAGAAGACGATGTTGTATTAGAACTAGAAGTCTGAGCCGGAGTTAATGAATCTGTCTTAGCATTCACCACACTCCTGTATCCAGCGTAACAAGTTTGACCACTTAATGGACATTTAAGATTTCCCACTACAATTCCATACTTACTCCCATTAGCTCCGGTTGGAGCTGAGGTGGCACATTTCCTTTCTAATTGACCGGTAGTAGTTAGTGCATAATCACATTGAGAAGCGTTATCAGTACAACATGGTTTTGGTGTTGGAGTTGGGGTTTGAGTTGGTGTAGCTGTTGGTTTTGAATTAGCCGTATTACAATCAGATTCAGAGGTGTAACACTTAGTACGGGAAACCTCACAGGCAATTTGGGAAGCATAACTCGAACTACTTAGACAACTCTTGCTCGAACTATCGTAGTAATAGAAAGTTGGTTTTGGTTTTGGGGTAGGAGTTTTAGTTGGAGTTGGTTTTTTGGTTGGTGTAGCTGTTGGTTTTAAAGTCGGTGTTGGAGTCTTGGTTGGTGAAGGATTCTTTGATTTACAATCAGATTCAGAAGTATAACAAGTCTTATACTTATCCGCACAGGCAGATATAGAAGAATACTGGACAGTACTTAGACAAATCTTACTTGAACTATCATAGTAATAGAAATAAGACACGGTTGGCTTCTTGGTTGGGGTGGCTGTTGGCTTTTTAGTTGTAGTTGGAACATTTACACACTTACCTGTTTTACACTCCTGATCAGTCTTACATTTCTCTATCTCATAATAACTAAACACTGGCCCAATAGCATTTGTCAAGTCACAACGGTACACAGAATTTTTATTTCGGTGACTACTAGAACCATCACCACACACCGTATCATGGTTATAAATACAACTACTCCTCGCTGCCGCATTACTTCTGTTTTCCTGATTTTGTTGAACTAATTTTGTTGCAAAAGGTAAAGAAACTACTACCAACACCATACCAACCAATAAAAAAATTTGAGCTATTCCTCTTTGTTCAGCTAATTTTAATTTTTTCATTCAATTTTTTAAAATCACTAAACTCAGTATAACAAAGAAAGCCCAAAAAAACCCCCCAAAACACTAGACTAAAACCAGCCTTACCTCACCTATTATTACTCTTCGGATTTTGCTGCAATACACTCCACCGACGAATCAGCCACACTCGGATCCCCTTCACAAACCCAATTCCAATCCCCATCATCCGCTTTTTCATCAGTCCATATCAAAACCCCTCCATCACACAAGCCAGAATCAGGCCTAACCGTAAAATACTCACCAGTCGACCGTCCGCAAACACCTACCGTTTCCAAATCACCAGCGGCACTACTCCTGGTTTCCTGTTTTTTTTGAGTCAAAAAAACCGCCATCGGCATAGATATTGCCACCAACAACACTCCCAGAACCAAAAACCCACTAACTGAACCCTTTTGCTTTAAAATTAAATCTTTCATCATATTAAAAAAGTTAATCACTTTTCCCTCATCCAGTCAAGATATTAAAATCCTTCCTCCAATCTTACCGCCAAACAATCAACCGTTTGTCCACCATTTTCCCCTTCACACCTCCAATTCCAATCACCATCAGATCCAGCCTCATCAATCCAAGTCAAATCACCTATCTTACACAAGAGATAATTCGAATTAGGCTCAGATATTAATTCACTTCCATTCGCCTCACCGCACCGCCCATCAACCGCCCCTGACTCATCTCTCACCGCCGAACAACTTACCCACATATCTTCCATATCTTCATCAATATCCTCAATACTTTCAATGTCTTCAATTTCCTCACCCCCACCACACATCCATTCATAACTACCACCAAGACCATTGCTATCAACCCAACTCAAAACCCCAGCTCCACACAAATCATAAGTCGGTCTGGAAGCGTAAGTCTTACCGTCAGCACTACCACAAACACCGTGAGAATCTGTCAAAGCATCTTCTTCATCAATTTGGTACTCATCACTCACTTCACTAGCTGCACTGCTCCTATTCTCTTGATTCTTCTGAACCAAAGTAACCGACACCGGCAAGGAAACCAACAAAAACAAAGCCAACATTCCCATTAAAACTTTATTTGCTTCTCCTTTTTGTTTTAAAAAAAATTTATTTCTCATCCTAAAAAAAGTTAACCACTTTTTTAGCCTAATATCAACCACCAAAACCGCTACTTAAAAAATATTCTTGTCACATCTCCCACCGTTATTAACAAAATTAACCCCAAAAGTATCATCATCCCTACATTATTTATAGTTGTTTCCAGTTTTGGATTAGCCTTCCTTTTGGTTATCATTTCATAAATTACAAAAATAATTCGGCCACCGTCTAACGCCGGAAACGGCAACACATTTACCACCGCCAAATTTACTGACACAATTCCAAAAAAATGAACCACTGCCAAAAAACCTTGATTTTTGTTTATGGCGCTGGTAGCTTCATACATTCCTATCGGACCGCTGACATCTTTTGGTACATTGCCGGTTAGCAACCCACCCACCATTTTAATTACTCCACCGCCTATAATTTTCCCCCAATAATAGGCTTCTTCAAAACCGGCCCTTATTCCCCGGTCAACTCTATACCAAGCTACCTTTTCCATTTCGGTATTCGAAATTGCCACTCCCATTGATCCTTCACCCTCCGGCGGATCTTGCCTCACTTCCACTTCTACCTTTCTCAAATCTTCTTTGTTCTTATTCCCCACTTCCAAAACCACCTTACCACCTTTATTTTTTCCCACTTCATCCATCAACTCATTAGTTTTTTTAATTTCTATTTCATTAACTCGATAAACCACATCATCCTCTTTAATTCCTGCTTTTTCCGCCGGAGAATTTTGAGATATTCCTATTACCGATACCCTATCAACCTCCACCGGCACTCCCAAAATTGTATAAACCACACTAAAAATTACCACCGCCAGCACCAAGTTCATTATTACTCCGCCCAGCACAATCAACATTTTTTGCCATGGTTTTTTATACTCAAACGATTCCTTTTTGCTTTTGCTGTCAGTTTTTTCCTCATCATTGGGGTCTTCTCCTAACAACTTACAAAAACCCCCAATCGGTAACCAGTTCAAACTATAAATTGTCTCTCCTATTTTTTTACCCCAAATTCTTGGCGGCAAACCCAAACCAAACTCCTCCACCCTCACCCCGGTCCTCCGAGCTGCCACAAAATGGCCCCATTCATGAACCAACACCAATACTGACAAAGCTACTATAAATATTACTAAATCCATGTTCTCATTATCTCCGATCTACCATCTAATATCTATCATCTAAATTTACCCCCGAACTTCCAACTCTTTCTTCCCAGCCAAATCTTCCAATTTCTTAATAAATTCATCCGTCACTTTTTGCAACTCAGTTTCATCTTTTTTAAATTCATCTTCAGAAACCGTTTTTTCTTGTTTAGCTTTTTGCAGACCATTTCTAAAATCAGCCCTGGCATCTCGAATCATTACTCTGGCCGCTTCCAATTTTCTTCCCAACAATTTTATATAATCTTCCCGCTGTTCTACTGTCAACATTGGCAAACTCATCCGAATTATTTGACCATCCACCGCCGGTGTCATCCCGATATTGGCCGCTGTTATTCCATTGGCAATTTCTCTAATCAAAGTCTGATCCCAAGGTTGAAAAGTTAAACTCCGCACATCCGGCACTCCAATTGACCCCAATTCAATCAGCTTCATTTTCTGCCCCCCATAAACTGTCACTACTACATTTTCAATCAACCCCGGCGTTGCTCTTCCCGTCCTGATCGAGGCAATATCATTGGCAAACAAACCCACAATTTTGTCCATTCGGACTTTTATCTCTGAAAAATTTATCATATTTAAATTAATTATACCAAACCAAAAACCTCCCCAAAAAATCAGAGAGGTTTTATTTACTAAGACTTCCGCCCTCTTTGAGGGAGGATGTCTCGATTTATCGAGACAAGAGGGTTTGTTCCCTTTATATCTCAAACCTAGCAAACCTAGTCAGTTTCATATTTTCCCCAAACTTTACTACCAAGCCTTTAATTTTTTCTTCAATCGTAGTTGAACTATCTTTAATAAATTCCTGTTTCAAAAGTTCATCCACATTCTCCGGATTCATCGCCGCAATTTGTAAACAAATATCTTTAGTCAATTCCACAAAATCCTCGTGTTTAGCTACGAAATCAGTTTCGCAAAGAAGTTCCACCATCACTCCAATTTTACCGGTATTGTGGGTATAAGTAGCCACCCTGCCCTGATGAGTCTCTCTCTCAGTTTTAGTTTCGGCTTTTTTAAGCCCTTTCTCTTTTAAAATCTGCTTTGCACGATTTTCATCACCGCTGGCTTCTTCCAAAGCCGCTTTAATTTCCATTATTCCCAAACCGGTTTCCAGTCGAATCTTCTTAACCAATTCAATTATTTTTTTATTATCCATAATTTTACTTTTAAATAATTTGTAACTCCTGCCCTGTCAAGGGAAGGTGCCCGAAGGGCGGAAGGGTTTTACCTTATTTGGTTCCTGCTGCTTTAATCGCCCGCCCGATTTCTTCAACCAAAAGATTGACACTCTTAGAAGAATCATCATTGGCCGGAATGGCAAAATCAACTTTATAGGGGTTAGCGTCAGTATCACTGATAGCTACCACTTTAATTTTTCTCAAACGGGCTTCTTTAACTGCCGTTTTTTCACAACCGGCATCTACTACAAAAAGAATATCAAAAAGTTTATCCAAACCAGCCAAACCACCCACAATTTTCTCCAATCGGGCAACTTCTTTATTCATAACTGAAAGCTCTTTTTTAGTGCTTTCAGTAAATTTACCTTTTTCCAAACCTTCTCTAAGATCATTCAATTTTTTAATATCTTTTTTGATTTGATCCCAATTAGTAATCGTTCCTCCCAACCATCTGTCGGTTACATAAGGCACACCGGCACTCATAGCCACCCTCCGCACCACTTCACGAGCCTGTCTTTTGGTACCTACCATCACAATTTGTTTATTATTTCTTTTTTGGTTGTAAATATAGTTACAAGCTTTTTCCAAACCTTCCATAGTTTTAACCAAATCAATGATTTCAATCCCATCTTTTTTACCAAAGATAAAATCTCTCGCCTTCGGATTGGTTTTAGAAATTTTGTGACCCAAATGACTACCGGCATTTAACAAATCTTTCAAACCAATGGTCACCTTATATTTTTTATCTTCCTTAACTATTTCTTTTTTCTCTTCCAGTTTAGTATTATCTGAGATCTGAGATCTAAGATCTGAAATCTTCTTCTCTTCCAATTTCTTTTCGTTCAGCTTTTTGATATTTTCGGCTGAAATCTTACTCTGATTTTTTGCCTTAACTACCAAAGCCTTTTTAACTAAAGATTTGCCGCTTCGATTGACAGTTTTAGATACTACTTTTTTTTTGGCTTCTGCCATATTTTTTAATTCCGATTAATCGGAACGCTCCTTATTAGTAAACTTCTGACACTGGGTTTTTACCCCAGGATTCTCGTGTCAAAAATCCAAAATTTTTAATTGGGCAATTATAACACAGATTAAACTCAAATAAATCCACAAACATCACCAAAAATAAACCTTATAAAATTAAAACTGAATTTAATTTATTAATATTTTTTACTATAAGATAAAAACTTAATTTATTATAAGACATATACTTCATTCTTTACCCTATTGCCTTAAAAAATTGTTAAAATACTCTCATGCCTGATAACAACTTCACTATTCTTGAAGTTAGACTGCCGCAAGAAAACGAATTCACTTTTGAATCCATGTCTTCTCTTCTGGCAAATTTCACCCAATTTTCCAAACTTTCTTTTTTTGAAAAACTTGCCGGCAAGAAAAAAACTATTGCCTCTCTGGAAATTGTCCTCAAAGACGGTCAGCTCCGTTTTTACATTGTTGTCCCCAAAAACGATATCGAGTTTTTCCGTTCTCAGATATTAGCCCAATATTCCAGCGCTATAACCCGAGAATCACCCGACTATATCGAAGAATTTCTCACTCCAACCCCCGCCGATCCAAATCAGCCTAATTCTCAACCAAACGCCATTAACACCTCTTTTACCCAGCTTGGCTTAGGTAAATCCTACAGCTACCCCCTCAAAACTACTAAAGACTTTAAAGACACTGATCCGCTCAATTCCGTTCTGGCTCCGCTTTCACGGTCAAATAATACCAAAGACTTTTTTATTTTCCAAATAGTCCTTTCCTCCGCCCCCAAAAACTGGCAAGGCAGTATTATCAGCACTATCCAAAATGGTATTTTAGTCGACAAGGAACGCAATATTCGCACTGCTCACCCCGACAAAATGATTTTCGAGCAAAAAATCCAGTTCCCCGGAATTTTTGCCCAGATCAATTTTCTTTCCAACAATCCCGGTCTTATTTCTTCGGTTTCCTCCTCGTTCGGTGCCTATACCAACCCCCGTGGTAACTTCATCAAAACTTACAGTCCCGGATTTTTTACCAAAAATAAACTCCTCAAAGCCATCCGCAATCGAGAAATATTCCCCGGTCTTAAAGGACAAATCTTTAACACCGAAGAACTCTCTGCCATTTGGCATTTTCCCAACAAAATGACTAAACTTCCCAACATTGCCTGGGGTAAAAACCTTTATTCCGATCCTCCCGAAAACTTACCGGTTGCTGACAACACTACTCCCGAAGAAAAGTCTCAAATTACCTTTTTTGCTAAAACCGAATTCAGAAACAAAGATTCCATTTTCGGTATCAAACAGGGCGAAGACCGCCGCCGCCACACCTACATCATCGGTAAATCCGGTACTGGTAAAACCACTCTTATTGCCAACATGGCCATTGACGACATTCGCAAAGACCGTGGCGTCGCCGTTATCGACCCTCATGGTGATTTATGCAACACTATTCTCGATTATATCCCCAGTTCCCGTATTAATGACGTTTGTTACTTTAACCCTGCCGATCCAGAATATGTTTATCCTCTTAACGTTTTAGAAGCCAAAAATGACTCTCAGAAAGAGTTAATCGCCTCCGGCGTTCTCTCTATTTTCAAAAAACTTTACGGCACTGTTTCCTGGGGACCACGACTCGAACATATTCTCCGTAACGCTGTTTTAACTTTAGTCAACGTTCCCGGGTCAGATCTGACTCATATCGTCGAAATTTTAACCAACAAAAGCTTCCGGGAAAAATGTGTTTCCCAACTAACCAATCAAACCCTGACCAATTTCTGGCGCAATGAATTTGACCGTATGGACCCTAAATTTCAAAATGAAGCCGTTTCCCCTATTCTCAACAAAGTCGGTCAATTTATTGCTTCCACTAACATTCGTAACACCGTGGCTCACGCTAAATCTAAAATCAATATCCAGGAAATTATGGACCAAAAGAAAATTTTAATTGCTGATTTATCTACTGGAAGACTTGGCGAAGATAATTCCGCCCTGCTTGGTGCCATGATTATTACCCAAATCCAACTTTCGGCTATGAATCGGGTTTTTCAAGCCGCCGAAGACCGCTCTGATTTTTATCTCTACGTCGACGAATTTCAAAACTTTGCTACCGAGGCTTTTATTAAAATCCTTTCCGAAGCCCGCAAATTTAAACTCAATCTTATTATCGCCAATCAATACATGTCTCAACTAGACCGCACCATTCAAGATGCTATTTTAGGTAACGTTGGTTCTATCATCTCTTTTGTTGTCGGCAACCAGGACGCTTATATTTTAGCCAAAGAATTTGGTACTGCCTTCCCTCCGGAAGACTTAGTTAAAATCGGCAAATACCAAGTCATTTGCAAACTCTCCATTGATTCCGAAACCACTCAACCTTTCTACGCCACTACTCTGGCTCCTTTATCATGCAAAAACCAGCAGCGCGACAAACTCATCCGCACCTCCCAGCTTCATTGGGGAAAGAAAAAAGAATAATCTAATTTTGTCCTATTTTATCTCTTTTTTCCATATACTTTTTTACTAAAACATCAAATATCTGACGGTACTCACGATGTTGTCCAACCAACTTATGATCTCCTAGTGGTATAGACAGGTATCCTGCAGCCGAAGTAATGTAGTCCCAAATATTATCACTCTCAATTTCCAGACCCGTCTTATCTGGGATTAATTGTTTATCGGAAAGAATCTGCCATAAATCCGCTGTCTCAAATGTATCTAATCCACCCTTACCACTTCCGGAAACCAACTGGATAAAATTATCCCTGGTAATTTTTTTAAAATAACCCAACAACTTCAATGAAATTTCAGGACTTAAATCATTAAATTTTTTTCTTAAGTTCTTGTCTAAATTCAAATCCCTCACACCCAGAACCATACAATGGCGCCCATACCAGTGTGGGCACATATTAAACATCTGAAAACCCTTTGTTTCCACTTCATACAAACTTCTAACAAGTTCCATTGCTCTTTTCAATGAATTCCCTGTATCCGCAAACTCGTCCACCACAATTACTTTTCTGCCTACATTTATTTCATTAAAGGTTTCTTTTAATAAAGCCCTGGCCGATCTACTTCTCAATTTTTCACCCTCATCCCTACCAATATTAATAAATCTGATCTCTGGCAGTTCCATTTTAGAAGGAACTTCTCCTCTGTCTTTCAACTCTTTCCAAAACAATCTAAACAAATAAGCCCCGTTTCTGGCCGACTTGTCTAAAAACAATAAAGCTCTAATATCATTTCCTTTTTTGTTTTGTTCCAAAACTTCATTTACTAAATTTACCGACCCATTAAATATGGATAACGTTTTAGCTGTAGTACCAAATCCACCCATTAAACTACTTACAGGTAGATCTCTTTCATGACATTCAGCAATAGTCTCATCTAATACTTCTTCAACATCCCTAGGAGACAATATTGGCTGAGACACAAATTGTTTTGGTCTATTTATAAAATAACCCCCGGCAGTAGCCCTTTCCATTCCAACCCGAGCAAATTCTTTTGATCCCATTCGCCGATTTTACCCTGAAACACGGTAAATATCAATAAAAACTAATTTACGGTTTTTTCCATCCCGCCCATTTACACTTTGGATAGTCACTACAACCATAGAATTTTCTCCCGGTTTTTGTTCTTCGGACTACTCCGTCTTTACCGCATTCCGGACATTTAAATCCGGCATCTTCTTTATATTGCCTGGTGTATTTACAGTCAGGAAACCGTGAACAAGAAATAAATTTCCCAAATCGGCCTAATCGCACCACCAAATCACCCTGCCTCGACTCGTCTCCAGCGAGGCGGGCCTCTTTGCATTCAGGGCATTTTTCATCCAGTTTTTCCGCTTCCACCTTCACTCTTTCCCCTTCTTTTTCTGCCTTTTTAACTTCTTTTTCAAAACCCTTCCAAAAAGTTTTCATCATCTCTTTCCATTTCAATTTACCCAAAGATATCTCATCTAAACCCTCTTCCATCCCTGCCGTAAAAGGCAAAGATAATATATCCTCAAAATTCTTCACCAAAAATTCATTAGTCGCATTTCCCAAAACTGTCGGCTTAAATTTTCCTTCATCCCGCTCCACATATTGACGCATAATAATTGTCGAAATAATTGGCGCGTAGGTACTTGGACGGCCTATTCCCTGTTTTTCCAGACTCGACACCAAACTGGCATCGCTGTATCGCGGCATCGGGCTGGTTTCATTTTCTTCACTCCAGATTTTTTTAGTCAAAATTTTCTCCCCTTCAACCAGTCCCGGCAAAATCTGGTCCTCATGTTTTTCTCCGCTAATTTTCAAAAAACCATCAAACAACATTCTTACTCCTTTTGACTGAAATAACGCATTGCCTACAGCAAAATTAATTGTCGTATTTTTCATTCTTGCCACCGCCCCCTGAGTCGCTACCGCCCTTTTCCAAATCATTTCATACAACCTCATCTCCCGCGAATCAGCTCCTTCAATGTTTCGAATTGTTACATTTGTCGGTCTGATCGCTTCATGGGCCTCCTGAGCATTTTTACTATTATTTTTATAGACTCTTACCTTTTCCGACAAATAATTTTGACCATATTCTTTAGCAATAAAATTTCTAAATTCTCCAATCGCTTTTTCCGACAAATACACCGAATCAGTTCTGTGGTAACTGATCAAACCTTTTTCATAAAGTTTCTGGGCCACACTCATAGTTTGTTTACCCGACCAACCCATTCGCCGCGCTGCTGCCTGCTGCAGTTTTGAAGTTGTAAATGCCGGCAACGGCGCTCTGGTAGTTTCTTTACCTACCACTTTGTCTACCACAAATTCCTTTCCTAATGACTTTATAAAAGAATCCACTTCTTCTTGTGCTTTAAAAACCGATTTCGAATAGGAATATTCACCGTCAAATAATTTCAACTTTGTACTAATAAAAACACTCTTGCCGTTAACCTTAACTAAATCCGCCTTAAAAGTCTCTTTCTTTTCCAATTCTGACCAGACGGTAAAAAACTTTTCTTTTTTAAAGACCTCAATTTCTTTTTCTCTTTCACAGATTAGTCTCACCGCTACCGATTGGACCCTTCCACCGGACAAACCTCGTCTTACTTTCTTCCACAACACCGGCGATAAACTATAACCTACTACCCTATCCAAAACTCGTCTGGCTTGTTGGGCGTTAACCAAATCCATATCAATTTCCCGGGCTTCTTTCAAAGCTTCCTCCACCGCTTCTTTGGTAATCTCATGAAAAGTAATTCTAGAAATCTTCTCCGAAATATCATTTTTGCTTGCCCGCCCAATTGCCAAGCTTTTGACGGGTTTCTTGGATTTTAGCGATTGGTTATTTTCTAATATCCATCTTACATGCCAGGAAATCGCCTCTCCTTCACGGTCAGGATCAGAGGCCAACAAAATTTTATCCACCTCTTTACTGGCTTTAACCAATTCCTCAACCACCTTCTTTTTTTTACTGTCAATCTGGTACTCAACTTCAAAATCTTTAGCCAAATCTACCGCCATTTTATTCTTCGGTAAATCCCTCAAATGACCCACTGTGGCAATCACTTTATAATCTTTCCCCAAATATCTGCCAATAGTTCTGGCCTTTGTTGGTGACTCTACTACCAATAATGTTTTCATTTAACTTTAAAAACTTTTAACTTTCCACTTTAAACTATTTTTTATTGTTATCTATAATACTCCACCTGTCAACTACCACTCCAGTTCTACTCTCCCTCCTCTTTATTATTCGTATATCTCGGCACCACTGTTTCCGGTTCATTAAACCATTCCTTTAATATATCTCCCACAATCGGTGCCGCCACATCACTTCCCTCTCCCCCTCGCTCTACCATCACCGTAATCGATATTTGCGGATTATCCGCCGGAGCAAAAGCCGTTAACCAGGCATGAGTCTCTTTGCTCCCGTCACCCACCTCCGCCGTCCCGGTTTTACAGGCAATTTCAGTTTTAAAATTAAACAACGGCCAAGCCGTCCCACCAGAATCACAAGCTTGTTTCATCCCTTCAACAATTATTTGCCAAGTCGAATCCCGAATTCCAATATCCCTGCAATCAACCTTACTATCCTTTAAAACACTCATTTTACACTTCAACCCATGATTAGCAATAACATTCGTCATCTGGTTTACTTGTATCGGAGTTACATCTAAATCACCCTGTCCTATAGCCAAATGATAAGTATTTCCCAAATACCAACTCTCACCTTTAATCTTCTTTTTCCAATCCTCATCCGGTACTACCCCCTCAACCTCACCTACTAATTCCACCCCGGTTTTAGTTCCATAACCATAATTTTTTGCCCAATCTCGAATCCTGTCTACTCCTAACATCTCCCCTAACTTATAAAAGAAAATATCATTTGATCTTCTAATCGCCTTAATAATATCCACCATTCCATCCGACTTACCACTCCAAGTTCTATAAGTATAATCTCCTACTTTTAACACTCCGGTGTCTTCAATCAAAGTATTCTTATCAATCACCCCGCTTTCCAAGCCCGCTGTCGATACCACTATTTTAAACACCGATCCCGGATGATATCTAGCCGATATCGCCCGATTTAATAATGGCAACCTTATTTTATCTGCCAAATATTGATTGATCTTTTCATTATTTTGTCCGGCAAAATCATTAGCGTCATAAGCCGGGCTGGAAACCAAACTCAAAATTTTCCCTGTATTTGGCTGACTAACTATCACCACTGCTTTTCTTCCATTCAAAAGTTTATAAATTTTATCCTGCCAATAAGCATCAATCGATAAAGCTATTGGTGGTTTAATCTCCGGTTCTTCCCGACCTAACTCTCGGACATAATTTCCCAAAGCATCCACTTCTATTACTCTCTTTCCATTCTTTCCCCGTATCTCACAATCCAAATACCCTTCAATTCCTCCTCGTCCCAATACATCATCATTTCTCAATTTATAACCACACCTGTTATTCTTTATCTCCTCGTCATTCACTTTACCCACATATCCGGTAACCATCGACATTGACTCACCATAATCATATTGTCTTTTTACCTCATAGGCCAAATCTTTCCCTTCAAATTTATAACCATTAAATTCACCCGAATCCTGATAAATTTTATTTCCGTCCTCTATTTTAAAATATTGATAAACACTTTTAGCAATAATCCGCCCTTTTCTGTCAACAATTTCCGCTCTTGACGCCGGAATTACACTCTCAAAAACTTTATTATCCCGAGCCACTTCAGAATAATAATCTTTTTGAATTAAACTCAACCGAAAAACCGTTACTAACAAAATTAGTAAACTTAAAATTAGACCAAATTTTAATATCCAATACTTCCAAGGATAACCATTTTCCTCTCTCATTCTTACCCCAAATAAACTAATTTAATTTGTTTAAGTAAATTCCCATCTTCCACTACTCGGCCACAACCTTTAATTACTGCCATTCCCGGCTCATCCGCCAAAACTGTACAAATTTTTGTTTCTGCCTCAATCATTTGAGCCAAATCCTTCATTTTCGATCCGTTACCCACCAACACTATTCCTCTCTTTAAAATATCTTCCATCAACTCCGGTGGAGTTTCATCCAATACCGACTTTACTAACTTTACTATCTTCCCCAATTCTAAACTCGCCGCCTCCCTCACTTCTTCCCGGGTCAACTTTACACTTTTAGGTAAACCGGTTTCCAAATCTCTGCCTCTGACCAAATTATTACTTTCAACCTCAATCTTCACTTTTTCCGCACTGTTCGGACCAATCAATAACCCATATTTCATTTTTACATAGTTTATTATCGACCCATCAATTTCCGCTCCTGCCGTCTTAATTCCCTTACCAATCACTACCCCACCCATCGAAATTACACTTACCTCAGTTTTACCTCCACCCACATCTACTACTACTATTCCATTTTGTTCATTAATTGGAAAATTTAACCCTACCGCCGCCAACACCACTTCCTCAACTAAAATTACTTCCCTTGCCCCAGCCGCCACTAAAATTGATTTAATTGCCCTCTTTTGTACCTGATTAATAAAACTCGGCACTCCCACAATTACTCTCGGCTTAAAAATTTTAGGATACTTCGATGGCACTTCGTAAACCAACTTAAAATAATAAGCCATCAAGCCCTCTAACCCCTCCATATCCGTTACTAACCCATTTTTAATCGGACTCACTACCTCAATTTGCCTTGGCTCTCTATTCCACATCAATTTCGCTTTATATCCGTAAGCAATCGGCCTTTTTAAATCCGTCTTAGGTGCCGACAAACCTGTCCATCTTTTCTTTTTTGGTCTAGCCAACATTGTCGGTTCATCAATCACTATCCCCCTGTCCTTCAAATAAATCATCGTATTTGTGCTCCCCAAATCAATCCCGATATCCCAACTAAAAACCCCCACCACATCAACAATTTTATTACCTACTTTTCTTAACCATCTCACTCTAAAATTATAGCAACTTGAATCTATCTTAGTTACAATAAAACTATTCATGAAAAAAATCACTTCAACTATTAAATTTCTTTACCTTCTCCTTTTCTTTGCCACCCCCTTAATTTTTACCTTTTTCAATTCCGAGCTTTTCGAACTTCCCAAAATGCACTTTGTTTATCTCATTACTATTATTATTACCTGCCTTCACCTCGTCAACTGGCTCCTGGGTAATATTCGTCTTTACCAAAAAAATATTTTTAACCTTCCTCTCCTTCTATTCTTAATTTCTCAAATTATTTGTACTTTTACTTCAATTGACATCTACACTTCACTTTATGGATATACCTCCCGTCTTAACGGCGGTCTTCTTTCAGTCATTAGTTTCTGTTCTCTCTTCTGGTGCCTAACTCCCTACCTTGATGAAAAATTCAAACAAAAAATTATTGACTTCTCTCTAATCGCCGGCATTTCCGTTTCTATTTATGGTATTTTAGAGCATTTCGGTATCGATCAGCATCTTTGGGTCCAGGACGTCCAATCTCGGGTTTTTTCCACTCTTGGTCAACCCAACTGGCTGGCCGCCTACCTCTGTATCCTTCTCCCTTTTTCTACTCATAAATTTTTAGAATCAAAAAATAAATTATCAACTACTTACTACTTACTACTTACTACTAGCTGCTACCTAACATTGCTGTTTACCCAATCCAAATCCGGTATCATCGCCGGTATTATTTCTATTTCTATTTTTTTTCTGATCAATTTTATTAAAAATAATTCTTCCCGAAAATTATTAATTATTAATTATTCATTATTAATTGTTCTGTCTTTATTAATTACCAACCCCATCAAAGATAAAATCTTTCCTCAAAAAACCAACACCAATCCCACCACCGAAAACCAAAATCTTAATATCACCTCATCAGAAGATATCCGCAAAATTGTCTGGCGTGGCAGCCTCGACCTCTTCAAAAAATTCCCTATTTTCGGCACCGGAGTTGAAACCTTTGCCTACTCCTATTATTGGACCAGACCTATTGAACATAATCTCACCTCAGAATGGGATTTTTTATACAACAAAGCCCATAACGAATATTTGAATTATCTAGCCACTACCGGCCTGGTCGGCACTGTCCCCTATTTAATCCTTATTTTTACTGTTCTTTTTTATCTCACCAAACAAATTTTTACTTCTAAAAATTCATTAGAAATTAGAAATTGGTCATTAGTCATTTTGTCCTCTTATATTTCTATCCTCATCACCAATGCCGCCGGGTTTTCCGTTGTCACCGTTTCTCTTTTCTTTTTTCTTCTCCCCAGTTTATCCCTGCCGGAGCCAACACTCCAAAAATCAGCCACCAACCGCTTTAAAAAATTTTTAATCTTTCCTGTAATTATCTTTTTTAGCCTTCTTTTCTACAATAATTTTTCTGACTATCTCGCTGACACTTTCTTTGCCAAAGCCCAATCCAGTGACGAAAAACAGGCTTACCAATCCGCTTACGGTTTTGCCCAACAAGCTTTAGATTTGTCTCCCGGCAACCCCAGTTACATCATTAATTTAGCCGACTCATCCGCCAAAATAGCTTTAATTTCCCAGGGAAACAATCAATCATATATTGACCAAGCCGGCAAACTCGCTGATCAAGCTGTCTCAGTTTCTCCTGCCAACATCAATTTTTGGAAACAACGTGGTCAAATTTACTACTACCTTTCTACTCTGGACAATAAATATTTTTACACCGCCGTTGAATCACTTTTGCAGGGTGCCAAACTTGCCCCCACCGACGCCAAAATGTATTACTCTCTGGGAAAATTTTTAGAAACCGCCTCCATGCCCGATGACGCCGCCTTTTACTATCAAAAAGCCATCGACCTCAAATCCAACTATGATTATGCTTACGCCGCCCTAGGTGAAATCTATTTTAATCAAAAAAAATACGACCTGGCCAAAACTAATCTTGAGCAAACCCTCAAATATGCCCCCACCAACACCGACGCCCAAAAAATGCTGGAAGAAATTAAAAAACTGAAAAACTGACAGGCTGACTAGCTGAATATCTTAATATCCGCTTTCACCATTTCTTTTCCGTTCCATTTATAAAACTTTCCTCCCTCTTTTTTAATATAGTCTACAAACAATTTTCCTAATAAATGGTCACTTTCATGCTGCCAAACTATTGCCTCAAATACCTCCAATTCTTTTCTTTTTGTTATAAACTTTTTTCCAACTAACTCTTGCCATTCCACTTCAATTTTTAACCATCTTTTTACTGTCCCAAAATAATCCGGAAATGACAAACATCCCTCCAAAAAATCCTCCATTGCCTCGCCGGAGTCTCTGACGGAGGCGGGACTCTTCATTATTTTTGGGTAAACCCTCTCCCCCCAAGTCTTTATTAATTTTGGATTAAAATAAACTTTCACTTCCCCATCAACTTTCATTCCAAAAAAATTTTTTGACACTCCAATTTGCGGCGCCGCCAAACCCGCCGCATTTTCCCCTTCTGCCAAAAGTTTTTTTAATTCCTCAATTTCTTTGGCCGTGGTCTTGTCAATTTCAGTCACATCACTAACTTTTTTGCGTAAAACCTCGTTAGGATAAAGGATTATTTTTCTCATAAGTTATTGTAACATTTGCCGTAGAGACGACCAATCTGGACGTCTCTATTTACATTTAATGCGATAGTATAATATATTCATGACCAATATTATTTTCTTCGGTTCCTCACCATATTCTGTAATTATTCTTCAAAAACTTTTGGAAATTAAAGATTTCCAGATTTCTGCCGTTTTTAGTAAAACCGATAAACCGGTTGGCCGCCATCAACAAATTATTTCCAACCCCGTTGCCGCCTTCGCCAAAGAAAATAACCTTCCTCTCTTCCAAATTGATAGCTTTGACGCAGATCTAAGATCTAAGATCTATCATCTAAAACCAGACCTCGGTTTGGTCGTCGCCTTTGGTCCGCCTTATTTTGACCAGGAAACCATCGATATTCCCCAATATAAAATTGTTAACATCCATCCCTCACCCTTACCCAAATATCGTGGTGCTACCCCCGGCCCCTGGCAAATCATCAACGGTGAAACCAAAAGCGCTGTCACTTTTTTTCAAATCGACGCTCTCCCCGACCATGGGCCAATTATTTCTCAACTTCCGTTCGAAATTTCCCCCACTGAAACCGCCACCACTTTTTACGTCAAAGCTTTCGATCTCGCCGCTCAAAATCTTGAAACCGTTCTCAACGAATATATCTATCATCTAAGATCTAATATCTATCATCTAACTCCCCAAGATCACTCTCAAAAAACCTATTTCCCTAAGTTCGACAAAGACAAGGCTCAAATCAACTGGTCCTGGGATCAAGCCAAAATTGCCCGGTTTATTCGGGCCCTCAATCCCTGGCCTGTTGCCTGGACTTATGTCACCAACCAAAAAGGTGATCAATTTAAAATGAAAATATTCAGTTCTACTCTCAATTTTAAACTTTCAACTTTAAACTTAGGTCAAGTTCAAATTGAAGGTAAAACCATCACCTCCTGGTCAGAAATTTCTTCCTACTATACTATCAAAAAATCCTAAATTGGTTGCATTCTAGAATCTAAAACAGAAATTACCCTTTTACTTAAACCTCTCATTAACAAGTTAGCTGATCTTTCTTTCTCACACGAACTAATATTTTTCAAAAAAATATCCAAATCAAATCTAGTTTTACTCGATTCGTCAGCAATCCATTCATTAACAATTGAGTTTGTAGCCACTTCCGGAAAAATTGCTTCGCCAGATAAACCCGATTGATTTAACACTTCCGTGGGTATATTAAACAAGCCTCTTTCCCAATCAATTTTTAAATCCTGAATACTATAAGCAAATCCCTGAGCATATAAAAAAGTTTCAATATCTCCTGATCTCAATCGAGATCCAACCGCCATCAAAGAAATATCAAAATGAGGTCCAAAAGAATCAATAAAACCCTGTCTTAAAGACCTAGCGTTCACCACTTGTCTATTCTTAACTCTATCAAAATCAATCAACATTCCCTCAATTCCTTCCAAAAAAAATCTTTTTGGGTCGTCAGATTCTTCTGTTCTTTTTCTTTCTAACCTGTAAATAGACTTGAAAGCCAATGTTTCAATAGGAAAAGACTTATCGGGAACACCGTCTACTAAATCTTTCCTTATTTTTTCCACATATTCACCGGGGTTTTTAATTGTTGTATCGTCTCCGTCTAAAACATCATCCACATGTCTCATAAAAAAATATGAATCTCGGATAATACCGCCACCCCGAAACATTAATGGCATCGCCCATAAACCCAAAACCTTACCTAAATGTTTCTTCGGGTCACGCCTAATCAAGTCAACTGACTCCTGAAAACTTCTAATTTTTTCCATTTAATTTCCTATTATACCATTAATAAACCCTAACCTAAGGCAAAAATAGTTTTTATGTTTTATATTAGACATTAGACATTAGAAATTAGAAATTATTTTTTTCTCCTATCTTTAGGTAATTTTAAAAACCATTTTTAAAATTCATTGGAAAAATTCATCATTAATCACATATCTTTTTTCTGCTAGCTTAGGCAATTTTATTATTTCGTATTAAAAAATAATTATTAATTATTAATTTTTAATTATTAATTAATAAGCCAAGAATAGGCAAAAAAACATTTTAAATTTACCTAAATTATCTTAATCAAAAATCAAATTATCCCCAAAGTTAGGCATTTCAGTTTTTGACAAAGATTTCAAAAATCTCTTTAATTATTATTAAGGAGGTAAAATTATGCCAGTCAAAAAGAAAGCTAAGAAAAAAGTTGTTAAGAAGAAAGCTGCCAAAAAAACAGCTAAGAAAAAAGTCGCCAAAAAAACCAAGAAAAAATAAGTGAAATTTGGTTTAATCTAAAAAACGGTGCTTAATTAAGTGCCGTTTTTTGTTGCTCTTTGGTCTCTTTTTTAAGTCTTTTCAAACACTTAGTGCAAAAAACACCGCTAATTTTTTCCTCACCCATAGCTAAAGTAACTTTTTGAATATTAGCTTTATAAGTTCTTGGGGTTCGATTTTGGGCATGGGATCGGATACGACCGATTTTAGTCCCCTTACCACATAAACTACATGTTCTCATAGTAAGGTATAATATCACAATCATCCTTTTTTTTGGAATATGGAAAGTCTCATCTTTAAACTTATCTCTTTTATCTGTCTCATCATTGCTATCACTCTCCATGAATTTTTTCATGCCCTAGCTGCCGATCATATGGGCGACCCCACCCCTCGTTCTCGTGGTCGATTAACTCTCAACCCTATAGCTCATGCTGACCCTATTGGCACTATTGCTCTACCATTAATTAATCTCATGACTGGCTTTCCTACTATCGGCTGGGCTAAACCAGTTCCTATTGACCCTTTCAACTTCCGCCACCCCAAAAAAGATGAAATTATTGTTTCCTTAGCCGGACCAACTAGCAATTTGCTTTTAGCCACCATCAGTTCCCTTATTATCCGATTTCTACCTCTTTCTGAAGTCTTTATTCTTTTCTTTTATTTACTTACTTTTATTAACATCTCTCTTTTTACTTTTAATCTTATCCCTATTCCACCCCTCGACGGTTCCCATATTTTGCTTAATTTAATTCCTGAAAAATCCCGACTCCAATGGGAAGAAACTTTTGATCGTTACGGTTTTGTTTTAATTATTGTTCTGGTCTTTTTCCCTATTGCCAATGGTCAAAGTTTAGTCAGCTTAATTATTTCCCCTATCATTAGCTTTATTTCTCATCTTCTTTTGCCAGGTTTCTAAGATCACTCACCATCTTTTTAATCTCTTTACTATCCATTCCGTGGACCATTGCTCCTTCTTCTAATGTTTCCATTCCTGCCGCCATACAACCAATACAATGAAACCCATATTCCTCCACTAAAATTTTAGCTAGTTTTGGATAATTATCCACCAAATCCCCAATCATAATTTCTTTGGTTATTTCTGTTTTTTGTTTTGCCATAAAGCAATTATATCTCACATTTTTTAGACATTAAAAATTAGTCATCTAGATATTTTCTTCAATATCCTACACCAAAATCATTTTTATTAACGCATAAACACCGCAAAATAGCTGACCAACTAACAATCTGACTAACTGGCAAACTTTAAAAATGCTAGACTTAATTGTCCTACCTAAAGCTCAAGCTTTAAGAAGGTGTTTTTTCTAGCTAAACTTCTTAAACGGAGAACTTGTGACTAGTAAGATTCGTTTTGTTAGTCCGGTTTTCCCCACGTTTTTATAGCGTGGAAAAGCCAATATTGAAGCTACTTCAGGTGGGACAAATTTTTAGCCACCATTTCCCCTATCAACGGTAAAGTTTTTCTGTTCTTCTCTCCCTCTAACTTTATTTCCTCAACAAATTGTTTTTCAAAATAAACCGGATTTTCCAAAAATTCGAACAAAAATTTCGAAATTTCTCCATTTTTCTCTCTAATCCAACCCAATTTTCTCTTTTTAATTAAATCAATATTCCCATCTTCCTGACCCCCGATATGAGTAATCGCTACAAATGGCTTCCCTACAGCCACCACATCAAACAAAAAATTTGGCCCCGCCTTACCAAAAACAATATCACAAGCCGACAGTACTTCTGCCATGTTCTCAATCCATCCCATATTTATAATTTTAACCATACCATCTTTTCTCAGTTTCTCGAACATTTTTTTATATTGTTCTACTAAATTAAAAGCCAATTTATCTACCCCAGTATTAATAATTATCCCCACCTTTTTATCCACCATCAATAATGATGGTAATAATTTAGTTAACGAATTTGTTCCTAAACTTCCTCCACCCAAAAAAACTATCGGTCTCTCATCGTCAAAACCCAACTTCCTTCTAGACTCCGACCTATCATACTCTTTAAACATTTCCTGTCTTGTCCACCAGCCAGTAATTAACATCTGGTCTTTTTCTAACCCATATTTCAACCCTTCATTAAACGCCACCCGGTCATAAACCAAATTCAAATCTGCCTCCTTCACAAACGAAATCGGATTTATTGTCCACGGATCCGCTACCACTGTCCACAAAACAAACTTTTTACCTTCTCTTTCTCTCCATTTCGCCAAAGAATGAGTATGAAAAAAATAAGTCGAAATTATTAAATCTGGCTTAAGTTCCTCCACCTCTTTTTTTAACCTCGGCAAGTTAATTATTGAAGCCTCCTCTAATAACTCCCTGGCAAATCTCTTTTTAGAAAAAGCATGAGCCATTCTATTAGTTTGCGGCAAATATCTATAGCTAAAAATATATAAATCACCACCCAATCCGGTATTAGCCTTTATCTCCCTAAAAATCACCTCATAATTATCCTCTTTTCCTTTTATCTTCAAAAAACCATAAATCGCCTTGGCAATTGACCTATGCCCCCAAGGCATATCATCAGTCAACACCAGAACTTTCTTTTTCTGCTTCATATACTCCGTTTATTTTACCTCAAAAAGCCAAAGTTATTGTTATAATAAGCCTATGCCCTCCTAGCTCAATGGCAGAGCAGTGGTTTTGTAAACCTCAGACGCAAGTTCGATTCTCGCGGAGGGCTCATCTTTTCCAAAAACTTTTGATACAATATCAAAGTGAATCCAAATTTATTTTGTCTTAATTTAGAAATTAGACATTAGAAATTGGATATTTTGTTTTACGCCCGGATAGCCCTGCTCCGAGCCTTCGGAGTCAAGTTGGTAGAGCAGTCCCGCCGCTGCGGGACAGGTCGCGGATTCTATAATCCGCACTAACAATCGCACTTTTTAAAAATATGCCTGGATAGCTCAGTTGGTAGAGCATCCCCTTGGTAAGGGGAAGGTCGTGGATCCGAGTTCCACTCCAGGCTCAATGGTAGGATATATTTATATTCTTCAATCCCTTAAAAATAATCGGTTCTATATCGGAAGTACAAATAATTTAGAAAGGAGATTAGCAGAACATAATCAAGGAAGGAGCACTTATACTAGTTTTACTAAACCGTTTAAAATGATTTTTTCTCAAAAATTTGATTCATTAACCATCGCTCGAAAAATAGAATCCAAAATTAAGCAATTTAAAAGCAGAAAGGTTATAATAAACATCATTAAGTCAGGAAAAATCGAAATAGACCAATCTGGTAAAATTAGTTGGTAGAGCAGTCCCGCCGCTGCGGGACAGGTCATCCCGATACATCGGGATTCCGGGCTCACATCAGTTTATAAGTCAAAAGTTTTTAAAGTTTCTTTGGAGGGGTGCTCCGAATGGTAAGGAACTTGTTTTGAAAACAAGCGTCAGCAATGACATGCAGGTTCAACTCCTGTCCCCTCCGCCTTATTTACCTTTTCTCCCATTCTCTGTATAATTCCCTCAATTTTAAA
>CAYOPC010000012.1:0-20130 GCA_964405765.1 uncultured Gammaproteobacteria bacterium
ATTTTCCTAAAGACACAATCCCGATGAAACTTTAGTTGATATCGGGAAGCTCAGTACATTTTAACAATTTGGGTCTTTAGCTCAGTCGGTAGAGCAGTTGCCTTTTAAGCAATTGGTCGCGGGTTCGAGTCCCGCAGGACCCACCATATGTTATCTTGGGTATATATCTTAGAACTATCAAACGGAAATTTTTATATCGGTAGTACTCGAAATTTGGACCAAAGAGTTTTTGACCATCAAAATGGAAAAAGTGGTTATACTAGTAAATTTCTCCCGATAGAACTAAAATACAGCTGTACATTCGAAAATTACTCTGAGGCTTTAAAAGTTGAAAAATACCTTAAAAAGCTCAAAAATAAAGAAATCATTAATTTAATTATTAAAAATCAATCAATTGATTTTTAATCGGTAGAGCAGTCCCGATGAGACTTTAGTCGAATCGGGATTGGTCGCGGGTTCGAGTCCCGCAGGACCCACCAATGTCTCTTTACGGTTTAATTCTCGGTATCTGTTTTGTTATTGGAATTGAATACTTCTATAAACACAACCAAATTATCCCCAAAAAACAGGAAAACTTTTTTATATTTTCTACCTTAATTTTCGGCCTTATTGGTGCCCGTATTTACGGAATTATCGCCGACTGGTCATATTTTTCTCCAAATCCCATCCAAATTCTAAATCTTCGCGGTGGGGGATTAGGCATTTTTGGTGGCCTTATTGGGGCTATTACTTTTATCCTAATTTTCTGTCTCAAAAATAAAATAAATATTTTTCCTGTTTTTAATTCACTTGCCCCCATCATTCCTTTATGTCAAAGTCTTGGTCGTTGGGGAAATTTTTTTAATCACGAAATTTATAGCGCTACCGGCCAACCGGTTTGGCTTTACGAATCAATCTTTATGCTTCTAGTTTTTTTTATTCTTCAAAAAACTAAAATTCATCAAACCGGAATTTATTTAATTAGTTACGGCATAATTAGATTCTTTCTGGAATTTATCCGCACCGACACTATTCAAGTTTTTATTTTATCCTTGGCTCAAATTTTAAGTTTCCTCTTCATTATTTTTGGCAGTATAATCATCAAATATGAAAATTCTCGTCATCAACCCCGGCTCTACCAGCACTAAAATTGCCGTTTTTGACAACACCAAAACTATTTTTGAACTTAAAATTGATCACGCCAAAGACCCTGAATTTCAACAAAATTTTAGCAAACCCGGCAGTGTTTTTGATCAACTCGAATTTCGTAAACAAGCTCTAAAAAATATTATTAAAGAAAATAATATTACCCAACTCAACGCTGTCGTCGGTCGTGGTGGTACTGGCCCGGGAATTCCCTCCGGCACGTATGTCGTTAACGACAAAATGATTGATGATCTCAAAAATCACGCTCAAAGTAATCATGCTTCCAATTTAGGTGCTCCACTAGCCAAATTTATTGCTACCGAATTCGATGTTGCCGACCAAGCTTTTATTGTCGATCCGGTTACTACTGATGAAATGGATAAAAAACATAAAATCACCGGTATTCCCGAAATAGTTCGTTATTCCTCTTGGCATGCTCTCAATCAAAAAGCTATTGCCCGACAATATGCCCAAGATATTGGCAAAAAATATCAAGATCTAAATTTAATTATCGCCCATTTAGGTGGTGGTTCTTCTTTTGGGGCTCATAAAAAAGGCCGGGCTATCAATGTTATTTCGCCGGTTTCCGGTGAAGGTCCTTTTACTCCGGAACGTTCCGGTGCTCTTCCGGCTCAAAATTTAATTGAAATGTGTTTTTCCGGCAAATACACCAAAGACCAATGTCTTCATTATATCTGTGGTGGCGGAGGACTTTTTGCTCTCCTCGGCACCAAAGATATGATGACTGTCGAAACCGAATACCCAACCTACAACCAAGGAAAAAAAGATATTATCGACGAAATGATTGCCGGAATTTCCCGATCAATTTGTTCCTTAATTCCCGATTTTGAAGGCGAAAAAATCGACCAAATATTAATTACTGGTGGCATTGCTCGTTGGAAACTAGTCATCGACAAAATTCGTGAAGACGTCACTGCTACCGGAATCGGTGTTTCAGTTTATCCGGGTGAACAAGAACTTGAAGCCCTTCGCGACGGTGCTCTTCGTGTCCTCAAAGGCGAAGAATTAGCCAAAGAATATAAATAATTTACCACTCAACCGGATCTTTCCCTGTAAAAATCAAATAGCTATTAGCCTGAGAAAAAGGCTTGGATCCAAAAAACCCACTAAAAGCCGACAATGGTGACGGGTGAGCCGACCTGATTACTAAATGCTTATTTTCATCAATTACACTGCCTTTTTTTTGAGCATAACTACCCCATAGAATAAAAACTAAATTCTCCTTTTGTTCCGACAAAATTTTTACTACCGCATCAGTAAATCTTTCCCAACCTTTATTCTGATGTGATCCGGCTTGGCCACCCCTTACCGTTAAGGTTGCATTCAACATCAATACCCCTTGCTTCGCCCAATTTTCCAAATTCCCATTCTTATTTTTCGTTTTCACTCCCAAATCAGATTCAATCTCCTTATAAATATTCACCAACGACGGCGGCAAAGCCATCTCATCGTTTACCGAAAACGCCAATCCATTAGCCTGTTTTGGACCATGATACGGATCCTGACCCAAAATCACCACCTTCACTTTATCAAACGGTGTCAAATCAAAAGCATGAAAAATAAACTGCGGCGGTGGATAAACCGTTGAATTCTTATATTCTTCTTTTACAAATTCCGCCAAATTCCTAAAATAATCCTCATTAAACTCCTGTTCCAATACCCTCTTCCAACTTTCCTCAATCTTTACTCCCATAAACAAATTATATACCAGCGCCAATTAATCAATCCTTCTATTTCTCCACCAAGTTTTTAAAACTAACTGTTTTCCACCACACCCATAGTGTTTTATCTTCACAAAAACATTACCAGTATGGTTTGATATATATCATCTTACTTTTACTCCCTTTTAATAAAAACACCAAAAAGTATACTGATTCTATATTCAGGTATGTGATGAATTGGGTGAAACTCCCAAACTGTGCCGCAACGGTCAAAGTCCGATCTCACATATTAGCTACCCACAGCCTGAACAGGTCCGAGCCAGACCATTACATATTTTACTTTTACCTGGCTAAGACCAGGTTTTTCAATTTATAAAGGTAAAATATGTTTCAAAAAATCAAAAAAAGAGACGGGCGAATCGTCCAATTCGACTCCAAAAAAATAGAAATTGCTATCCAAAAAGCTGGACTCGCTACCGGTGAATTCAATCAAAAAATTGCTTCCAAATTAACCCTCAAGGTCTTAAGTCTGGCCAAAGACCTAATTAAATCCAAAATTCCCCAAGTTGAAGAAATCCAGGATATTGTTGAAGAAGTTTTATTATCGTCTCCCTACAAAGATACTGCCAAAGCCTATATTATCTACCGCGATCAACATTCAAAAATTAGAGAAATCAGTAATTCCGCCAATGTCAATTTAGTCGATCAATACCTGGATAAACTCGATTGGCAAGTCAAAGAAAACAGTAATATGACCTTTTCTCTCCAAGGTCTCAATAATTACATTTCTTCAGAAATCAGCAAAACTTATTGGCTAAACAAAATCTACCCTCACGAAATCAAAGAAGCTTATCTCAACGGTGACTTTCACATCCACGATCTGAACATTTTATCCGTTTACTGCGTCGGCTGGGATTTATGGGACCTCTTAAAAGTTGGTTTCAAGGGAGTTGAAGGTAAAATCGAAAGCAGTCCCGCCAAACATTTTCGCAGTGCTCTGGGCCAGGTAGTCAACTTTTTCTACACCCTTCAAGGTGAAGCCGCCGGTGCTCAGGCTTTTTCTAACTTCGACACCCTTCTTTGTCCGTTTATCCGATATGACAAGCTTAATTATCAAGAAGTCAAACAGTCTCTCCAAGAATTTATGTTTAACATGAATGTTCCCACCAGAGTTGGTTTCCAAACCCCATTTACCAACATTACCTTGGACCTCAACATTCCCAAATTCTACCAAAATCAACCGGTAATTTGCGGCGGTAAAACCCAAAAAGAAACCTACGGTCAGTTCCAAAAAGAAATGAATCTATTTAATCAAGCTCTTTTTGAAATCATGACTGCAGGTGACGCCAAAGGTAGAGTCTTCACCTTCCCCATCCCCACTTACAATATTACCAAAGACTTTAATTGGAACAATCCGGTCCTTAGTGGTCTTTGGCAAATGACCGCCAAATACGGTATCCCTTATTTTTCCAACTTCGTTAATTCCGACATGAAACCGGAAGATGTTCGTTCCATGTGTTGTCGCCTTCGCATTGATAATCGGGAATTAGAAATGAGAGGTGGTGGTTTATTTGGCGCTAATCCTCTCACCGGATCAATTGGTGTCGTCACTATTAATTTACCCAGAATTAGCTATCTTTCCCAAAATGAAGAGGAATTTAAACAAAAACTCTCACAACTAATGGATCTGGCCAAAGAAAGTTTAGAAATCAAAAGAAAAATTTTAGAAAATCTAACCGAAAAAAATCTTTACCCTTATTCCCAATTCTACCTCCGCCAAGTCAAAAAACGCTTTGGTAAATATTGGAAAAATCATTTCTCCACCATTGGCCTGATCGGTATGAATGAAGCCATAGTCAACTTATTTAACCAAAATATTGCCGACAAAGAAGGACTGGATTTCGCCACTAGAATTATGGATTTCATGAGGGACAAACTAAAACAGTATCAATTAGAAACCGGTAATATCTATAATCTTGAAGCCACTCCCGCCGAAGGCACTTCTTACCGCCTAGCCCAAAAAGATAAAGCCCAGTATCCCAAAATTATTGTCGCCAACGAAACAAATTATCACCAGGGGATTGCCCCATTTTATACTAATTCTACCCATCTTCCGGTTAATTTTACTGACGATATATTTGAATTACTTGATCTTCAAGATACCCTTCAAACCAAATATACCGGCGGTACTGTTGTCCACATCTTTGCTGGCGAAAAAATTTCCAATCCCAAAATCGTTAAAAATCTAGTCAAAAAGATTTGTCTCAATTACCATTTACCATACTTTACTATTACTCCCACTTTTAGTGTCTGTAAAAACCATGGCTACATTACTGGAGAACACCAAAAATGCCCCAAATGTCATGGCACTTGTGAGATTTATTCTCGAGTTGTTGGTTATCTTCGGCCAATCAGTCAATGGAACGACGGTAAAAGAGCCGAATTTAACCAAAGAAAGAAATTTAAAATCAACCAATTATGAAAGTTAGCGGCTTCCAAAAGTTTTCTCTAATCGATTATCCCAACCAAATCAGTGCCGTTATTTTCACTCAAGGTTGTAATCTCAAATGCCCCTACTGCCACAACCCTGAGTTACTAAATCCCGACCAAAAATCAAAATTCACCGAAACAGAAATTTTTAATTTTCTCTCTTCACGCCAAAATCAACTGGATGCTGTCGTTATCACCGGTGGCGAACCCACCCTTCAAAAAGACCTTTCCGTATTCATCCAAAAAATTAAATCTCTCGGATTCCTGGTCAAACTAGACACTAATGGTACTAAACCCAAAATTATCAAAAATTTATTAAAACATAAATTAATCGATTATCTCGCTATGGACATCAAGGGGCCACTTGATAAATATTCAGAAATAACCCAATCTACAATTAAATTAACCGATATTCTTCAAAGTATTCAATTAGTCAAAAACTGTCCTGATCATGAATTTAGAACCACCATTACCCGGGAACAATTATCAATTGCCGACATTAAACAAACTAGTCGGCTCATTTGTGGGGCTAAAAAATATTTTCTTCAAAACTATACTTCTCAACCAAACCAAAAAAATATAAAAAATAAATTCTCCCCCTACTCCCAAGCTGATTTGTTAAAAATAATAAAAGAAATAAAACCCTACTTCGACCATCCAGCCATCAGATAAACCAATCCGATTTATCAGCTGAGTCTCCCAAACTTCAAACATCTGATTGAATCTTTGGTCAACTAAAAAATGTTTTTAAAACATATGAAATTATCCCAACCAGTTAAATCAAACATTCACAAAATTAAGAAAAATGATTTACACTTTCCAGGAAAATATTATTGACTTCCAATCCAAAAAGGTTATTGGTAATGGTTAGTAATGACGATGATTTCCACAATCTCCGGTGAATGAAATACAAAAAGAGCTCGATAATGAATATCCAACCTAAAACTGTATATACCTTTATCTTTTGGTTCCAACAGTTCCAAATTTAAGCCAGGGTGGTGGATATTTGATAAAAGTATATCTACCTGTTTAGTATATTTTTTGACTAAACCGTGGTCACGAAGATACTTATCTTGCTTTGGACTCAAAGGCAAAACAATCATTCCTTATTGAAATATTTACTATCATTTAAACCCTTCTCTAAATCCTTGAGAAACTCTGGGGAATATAACCCGGTACCCCTGAAACCTTTCAAGACTGCCGAACGACTTTTGGTCGACGGAGTTTGAAAAGGAAAAATTGCCACCCGACACATTAACTCCGGTTGAAACTGGACTAAACGAAGAAGAGATCTAAACAATTCACTCCGATTACCAAACTTATATTTAGCTGAAATTTGATCAATAAATTTAGCTTGGTCATTAGTGATAGAGATATTAACTGTAGTCATAAGCAATTATGACATACATTGACAAAGTTTGTCAACTATTTGACTTAATAATACCGTCAAATAAGTGCCTTAAGAGCTTTTTTTTAATCCGATAATCAAGAATTATAAAAGTAAAGATAGATATCTAAATCAGGAAGAGAGAGAAGAATATAGAAGAAAGCACTACTATTTTACCCGGAATTATGCCCACTGTCAGTCGAACACTTCTAAACCTAAAATTTCCCTCTTTTTTCTTATTCTGTGATTTTTCAAACCTAAGTGACTCCGGAGGGAGTCGAACCCTCGATTACCTGGATGAAAGCCAGGTGTCCTAGGCCACTAGACGACGGAGCCGATTTAATCGGCGGAGCCCCGACACTTCGGGACGGAGCCAATTTTTTGGCGGAGCCCCGACACTTCGGGACACAAGCCAAAGTACCTGATATTCTATCAACATATCCAACAAATTTCCATGTTTAATTATTTTTTTGACTTCTCCCTTTTTTAAGGGGAGATGTCTCGATTTATCGGGACAGAGAGGTTTGATTCTGTTAAACTAAACCGTGATTAATATTTTTCATGGTGACGACCAACTCAAAAGCCGTTCTGCCGTTAACTCCTTCCTTGATTCAAAAACCAATTTCGACATTCTCCGCCTCGATATCAAAGACATTGATTTAGACCAAATCAACGGCTTTATTAACAGCCAATCTCTTTTTTCCATTCCCAAAATTATCGTCTTTTTCAACTTCTTCTCCATCTCCAAACCCATCCTCGACAAAATCCTCAAAATTATCAAATCCCATGATTCTTTCGATATTATCATCTGGCAGGACAAAACCCTCACCGCCACTCAACTCAAAACCTTTCCTCAAGCCAAATCCGAAACTTTTCCTCTCGACAAAAAACTTTTTCGATGTATTAACAGTCTGGCCCCCAAAAACACCGCCAAATTTATCCCGCTCTATCATCAGGTTCTGGATCAGGAACCCTTTGAACTCTTTCTGTTTTGGCTCAAATTCAATCTTCGCAAGCAACTAATGAGCTTTTCCAAATTTTCCCCGGAATCCCTCAAAACCGCTTATCTCCAAATGATTGAATTAGATTATCAATCCAAAACCGGCCAGCTCGCCATTTCCAAAGACATCGCCCTCGAACGAATCTTACTTAACCTAATGAAGTAACATGTTAAACTTAAGCATGAACTTCGACATAAATTCCATTTCTACTACTCAAACCATTTCCAAACCCTGGGGTCAGGAAATCATTTACACTACCCCGGATTTAAAATACACTTTCAAGCAAATTCAGATCCGTGACGGTGCCCGCCTTTCCCTCCAATCCCATACCGAAAAAGTCGAAACCTTTGTTCTGATCGAAGGTCAAGCCGATTTGCTTATCGGCCCGGATTCAGATCATCTCCAAACCATCCACATGGAAATTAAAACAGGCTATACCATTCCTATTGGCACCGTTCACCGTATGGTTGGAATCAAAGACGCCATCATTTTAGAAGCTTCCACTCCGGAAACCGGCACCACTCACCGTTATCAGGATGACTATCAGCGACCCGATGAAACTGAAAACCTGCGTCAACAGCAAAATCGCGGCTGGCAGCCCAATCAGTAAATAATAGTTTTATACAATAAAAACTATTATTTATCATTTTGATATAGAAATATTTTCCCCAAAGATAGGCAATTTAAAAACTGAAGCTACACTTAGCAGTCAAACAGTCAGACTGCTAAGTAGACAGGACCTCTTATTTTCTGTTATCCTTTTTATATGAATAATTCTGCCAATGTTCTCTGGTTTAATCAAATCGATTTAGAAGACGTCAACCTGGTTGGCGGCAAGGGCGGCAATCTCGGCGAAATGTACCAACTAGGCATTCCGGTACCCAATGGTTTTGTCGTTACTTCCCATGCTTACTTTCAGTTTATCGAAGAAAATAATCTTAAACCTAAAATTAAAGATATTTTAAAAATTACCGATGTTGACCAACCCGACCAGCTTCTTACCGCCTCAAAAAAAATTCGCAGTCTTATTCGTAAAACTCCTGTCAGTGAAAGTCTTTCTCTGGAAATTATGAAAGCCTATAAAAAGCTTTCCGGCTTCGGTGGCCTCAAAAACGTTCCGGTTGCCGTCAGAACTTCGGCCACCGCCGAAGACTCAGCCGATGCTTCTTTTGCCGGCCAGGGCGACACCTTCCTCAACGTCATCGGTGAAGTCAACGTGGTTGACCGCGTCCGTGATTGCTGGTCCAGTTTATTTACTTCCAGATCTATTTTTTACCAAGTCAAAAAACATTACGACCACTTTAAAATCGGCGTTGCTGTACCCGTCCAAAAACTTATCAACTCCGAAATTTCCGGCATTATGTTCACCGCCAATCCGGTCACCGGCGACAAAACCCAAATTATTGTTGAAACCATCTGGGGCTTAGGTGAATATATTGTCCAGGGCAAAATCACTCCCGAACAATACATCATCAACAAATCCGATTGGAAAATCACCTCCGAAAACCATGTCTCTCAGGATATTCAGCTAGTCCGCGGTCAAGACGAAACCAAAGAAGTACCGGTTCCCAAAACCAAAATTAACAAAAAGAAAATCGACACCGCCATGGCTCTTAAAATTGCCAAAATCGGCCAAAAACTTCACAATCATTATAGTAAACCCCAGGACATCGAATTTGCCATTGATAGGGGACAACTCTACATTGTTCAAACCCGGCCCATCACCACTCTCGAATCCAGTAAAGAAAAAATCGGCGACCAAAAACAAATCATAACCGACAAACCAAATCTTATTGGCGAGCCGGCCAGTCCGGGAACCGCTTCCGGTGTCGTTGTCATTATTAATAATCCCAAAGAAATTACCCGTGCCCAAAAAGGCCAAGTTTTAGTCACCACCATGACCACACCGGATTTTGTGCCGGCCATGAAAAAAGTCAATGGCATCATCACCGACAAAGGCGGCCAAACTTCTCACGCTGCCATAGTCAGCCGTGAACTCGGCGTTCCTTGTGTCGTCGGCACCAAAACTGCCACCAAAGATTTTAAAGAAGGAGACATTGTCACCCTAAACGGTACTACTGGTCAAATCTGGAAAGGCAATTTAATTAATAACAACCAAAATTCTTCTCTACGACCTAAAAACTACGACCTAAAAACTAATTTAAAGACTGCTACCAAAGTTTATGTTAATTTAGGTGAACCCGATCTGGCTGCCACCATTGCCCAAAGAAATGTCGATGGTATTGGTTTACTTCGGGCCGAATTTATGATGGCCAACATCGGTATGCACCCCAAATACATGATCGCTCAAGGCCGACAAAAAGAATTTACTCTTCAACTCGCCAAAGACTTAATTAAATTTTGTAAAGCCTTCAACCCTAGGCCGGTAATTTATCGGGCCAGCGACTTTAAAACTAATGAGTACCGCCATCTTAAATGGGGCAAACTCTATGAACCGGAAGAACCCAATCCCTTAATGGGCTTCCGCGGCGCTTCCCGTTACATCCAATCACAAGATGTTTTCGCTATGGAGTTAGAGGCCATTAAATTAGTTCGCAACAAATACGGTTACAAAAATCTTTGGCTGATGATTCCTTTTGTCCGCACTCCTCATGAATTAATCGAAGTCAAAAAAATCGTGGCTCAAAACGGTCTTATCCGTTCACCTTCATTTAAATTTTTTATGATGGCCGAAATTCCCAGCAACGTTATTTTATTGGATAAGTTTATCGACGTCGGCATCGACGGCATTTCCATCGGCAGCAATGATTTGACCATGCTTACTCTCGGTCTTGATCGTGATAACAGCGAAGTTGCTCCGACCTTTAATGAAATGGACCCGGCTGTTATGTGGTCTCTCAAAAGATTAATTATCAAATCACGTAAACGCGGTATTAGTTGTTCCATTTGCGGTCAAGCTCCCAGTAATTATCCTGAATTAGTCGAAAAATTAGTTAAATGGGGTGCCACCAGTATCTCTGTCAGCCCCGATGCCATTGACGCCACCCGAGAAATTGTGGCTCAAGCCGAAAAGAAAAAGATTACCCAAAAATAACTACAAACTCGCCTTTTAAATTTTTTGGTGTGATTTTTTCTAGAACTTCACTTGGTTTACCATTAATTATTTCTTCAAATTTTTTCGTCATTTCCCGACAAACCGAAATATTTATTTCTTCACCATAAACTAATTTTATTTCTTCAATCAGTTTAGTAATCCGAAAAGGGGATTCATAAACAATTTTGGCTCCATCAATCCCTTTATATTTTTCCAAAATCTTTTTTCTTTCTCCCTCTTTTTTAGGCAAAAATCCCAAAAAACAAAATCTACCCACCGGTAAACCCGACAACACCGCTCCGTTAATGGCTGCACTCACCCCCGGAACAGATGTATAACTAATACCCAAACTAAGGCATTTTTTAATCAATTTCCAACCCGGATCAGAAATTATTGGCGTTCCGGCATCAGTTACCAAACCAACTTCCTTACCCTCTTTCAATAAACTGATTACCTCAGGAATTTTTTGATCCTCCACTTCATCATAAAAAGACATCAACTTCGGTTTATTTTTAATTCCCAAATTACTTAATAATATTCCAGCATTTCTGGTATCTTCACATAACAAATATTCCACTTTTTCTAAAGTCTCCAAAGCTCTCAAAGTAATATCTCCTAAGTTCCCAATCGGTGTCGCAATTATATAAAGCATATATTATTCTAATCTTTAAACTAATATTAAAAAAAATAGACAGCCTTGTATGCAGTATGCATAAACACAAGGCTGTCTCAACCTTTACTCAATTCGTATTGGTCACATAATTGGACAAACTTGCCACTACTACTACATTCACTGTTGTCGGTGCTGAACCTGACCACGAACGCCAACAGCTAATCAGTAATAATCTACCCGGGGTGTCCTCAAGAACTCTCGAATCAGAGGTAAAATCAGTCTTATCTATAAGAAAAACTTCCTTGACTAGATAAACAAAAGACCCCACCTCCGTCTCTAAAGTAATCTCGTCGCCGATATCCAACCAATCAATATCATCGAAAACAATTTTTCGACTATTATTATTAGTTGAGTGTCCGTACAGGTAAGTCGTGAAATTCTGTTCTGGAGTATCAACCGTATTAACCAAAGTCGTTCCAGGTTTTCCACCACCAGACCACCAAGCAACTTCATCCAAATAATCTGGATCAACCGAATCGTCATTCTCAGCTACCATCTCATCGGTATACTCTAGAATGTCTCGGTCTATCCCTATTACCGGAATTTCGATATGGGTCGGATCCGCCGGAGAAAGTGATGCTTGATCAAAATTAACACTCTCGTTAAATCCAGTCTCACTTCCAAAAGCAGTCTCTTGGAGCAGACACATCAAACACACCGCCAGCGCCATACCTTTCCACCACCACGACATCTCTAACACCTCTCTTTCTTTAAAAGTACAATTACAACCGGATATGATACAGTATTTTTAAAAAAAGTAAATTAGCCAAAATAGATATTAACCACCATAATATGATAAAATCTCACAACCATATGTCATAATTAAAATCTATTGAAAGGAGATTGATGACACTTGGAGCAATTTAACAATCAACCTCATGTTACGGTTCTTATCCCTGCACACAATGAAGAATCCCAGATAGAAGAAACCCTCCAATCGCTAGGTGACCAATCCCAGCCCGCTGACAGAATAATTGTCATTGCCGACAACTGTACCGACGACACCACCCAAAAAAGTAAAAATTTTTCTAACGTAGAAGTTTTTACTACCGTGGGTAATACTAAAAAGAAAGCCGGCGCTTTAAACCAATGGTTAGATAGCAATCTCGACCAAATGTCAGATGATGATCTAATCATGGTCATGGATGCCGACAGCACTCTCGACCGGGAATTTTTAAGTAACGCGACCAGTTACATCGACAAAGGCTATTCTGCCTGTGGAGGTGTTTTTCAGGGAAAACCAGGAGGCGGATTAGTCGGTATGTTCCAACGCAACGAATATGCCCGCTACGCCCGAGACGTCGCTCGAAAAGATGGAGCCACTTTGGTCCTGACCGGTACCGCTACCTTATTTTTAGCATCAGCGCTAAAAAGTGTGGTTAAAGGCCGTCAGGAAAAAGTCCTCCCTTGTATCGACGGCGAAGCCCATGTCTACGACACTGGTGCTCTCACTGAAGACAACGAGTTAACTTTCGCTCTACTACATCTGGGACACCTGATCATTGCCCCTGCAGAATGCAGTCTGACAACTGAAGTCATGACTACCTGGCGCGACCTCTGGCGTCAACGCCGAAGATGGAAACGCGGCGCCATTGAAAACAACCTCCAATACGGAGTTACCAAGGTAACTCTAAAATATTGGGGACTCCAGATCTGGGGCTTCTTAGGTATCATAGCCACAACTATATATCTAACTAGCCTTGTATATGCCATAGCCAACAACAGCTTGTATATACGACCAGTCTGGATTGGCATCACGGTGATCTACATGATCGAAAGGATGGTGACAGTTCACAAACGAGGGCCCTGGCAAATGGTTCTAGCTGGAACTTTAGTGGCCGAGATGTTCTACGATATTTCTCTACAAGGAATCCACCTACTTGCATTCACCGACGTTGCCCGCAGAGCCAAAAAAAACTGGTAAAAGAAAGGAGATTTTTATGTACAACAACCCGATTATTCCGGCTGCCGCCACTGGAGTGATACTGACCACCACCAACCCTCCTCTGATCTGGGCTATTGTTTTCGGCTTCTGTGGCATCTTTGCCATCACTGGGGCGATCTTTGCCACCAAAAGAAGCCTGCCGGCCTTCGGCTTTACCAGAAAGGCACGCGCCAGAAGACAAGTCTCACTCCTGGCAAATAGACTGGCCGACCGTAACCCCAGGTGACAACCCTGCCAGATACTACCCTCATAGTAATATGAGACTAAGTAGTATCTGGCAAATTTCAAATTTATCAACTAAAATTAATTATTTAACCATTATGAAACTCTTTTATAAAACCATATTATCAACCACTGTCATTTGTCTCTTAAGTTTACTTGGTTTAGTCTCAAAGGCTTCAGCTGTTCAAAAAGATAATTTATTATCAAATTCTGATGTTTCCATAATCGACGACAATGGTAATCCTCAAAACTATAATACCGATAGTTGGGGCAATAATTCGGCCACATTCAGTTATATAACTGCTGACGGTTATCACGCTTTAAAAGTGGTCATGGATCAATATGTCGACGGCGATGCCAAATGGTATCATGACTCAATTTCAGTTGAAGAAAATAATACTTATACTTACCACGATCTATACCGAAGCTCCGTTACCACTCATTACTGGGCCCAATTTACCGATAATTCTAATAATGTCACTTACCAATGGTTAGGCCAAGCTCCTGCCAGTGAAACCTGGCAATCAAACTCAGTTAATTTTACTCCACCCCAGAACACCAAATCAGTTTCCATTTTTCACATCATAAATAGTAATGGCTACCTCGATACTACTCAATTCAGCCTTTATAACAATTCTGACCCGGGTGAAACCAACTCCGACAATTTAATTAATGGTGACTTTGAACAAAATTATGGAGAAACTACTATCCCATTTGGTTGGACCCAAGCAGTTTATGGTGATATAACCGCTCAATACAGCATCAATAATTCTACTGTTCATTCAGGTTCCCATAGTGCTTCCATCAATATCACCGCTGCTCCAGATGGTGAGGCCGGTTTAGTTTCCAATACCATTAATAGCTCAGAAAACCAAAAAACTAATATATCTTTCTGGTACCATAGTAACGTCTACTTATACGCCTATATAGAAATCACCACCACTTCAGGCACCGAATACAAATCTTTGACCTCTGTTCCCTCCGGTAATAACCAATGGTCACAATATACCGATTCATTTATCACTCCATCAAATACTACCGCCATCCGTTTACACATAGCTACCAGTGATATTGGCATTATAAACATAGACGACGTTACTTTATCGACTACTAATACTGTAGGCAATAATCAATTTAACTTTCCTATCATAAGCATTAACTTCGATGACGGTTTGCTAGGATCTTACCAATATGGCACACCGGTTCTATCGTCTCTTGGGTTAACGGGTACCTATTATCTAAATGCTTCAACTATTAATACCTCAAGTCATATTTCCACCCAACAAATCAAAAACTTAGCTAATACTGGCAACGAAATTGGATCACATGGCTATTACCATATCGACCAAACCACTCTCAGCAAATCAGATCTTTCTCAACAAATACAATTAAATAAATCAAAGTTATCCGGCATTTCCGGACAATCAATAAACAGCTTTGCTGTTCCCTTTGGCGTCTATAACGACACAGTTATCAGCACTGTCGCTACCTACCACACCAACCTACGCGATACCAGTGGAGCTTTAAACTATAAATACAACTTTAATCCATTTAAAATCCATGCCAAAGTAGTTACCGCCAATACCACTACCAATGAAATCAATAATTTAATTCAAGAAACTAAAAACAATAATGCTTGGCTAGTTCTTGTCTTTCATAACATATCAAAACAAAATTCCAATGACGAATACACTCTTACCACTAAAACTTTAACCAATTTTCTAAATTTAGTTACTAAAAGTGGGATTAAAGTTATGACCAACAAAGAGGCCCTTTCAACTATAACTTCCCAGCTATAATCCAGACAAATAAAGTTATTTAGTTAAATTGTCGAATTACCGCTACCACCTTACCTCTGATTTCCACATCGGTTACAAAAATTGGCGACATTGATGAATTTGCCGGTTGCAGTCTGATTCTAGTCGCTTCTTTATAAAATCTTTTTAAAGTAGCAAAACCATTTTTCAGTACCGCTACCACAATATCACCGTTGTAAGCACTTCTTTGTTCTTTTACTACCACATAATCACCATTTAAAATCCCGTCATCAATCATTGAATCACCTTTAGCCTGAAGTACAAAAGATTTATCACCCGGCCTAATTAAATTACTGTTTACTGCCAAAGTCGCATTTGGATCAGTATATGGTTCAATCGGTTCTCCACAGGCAATAAACCCCAGCACCGGCAACTCTACCATAGTCGCCGCTTTAGCGATTTCCTCAGTTTGTTTTTGCAATAATTCAATCCCTCTCACCGCCCCTCGATAACGCCTGATTAAACCTTTCTTTTCCAATACCGCCAAATGTTCGTGAACCGTTGATAGGGAAGATAGTCCCAAATGTTGGGCAATTTCCGTCAATGTCGGAGCACAACCATAATCACCAATATTTTTATCAATATAATCCAAAATCTGTTTTTGTCTTTTATATAATATTGTTGCCATAAAATTAATATACACGAATAATACCCGAAGTCAATCAGACAAATTAATGTTATATTTAAATATCTCATCATGTGGTTAATCATCTTTCTTTTCTTCTTTTTCTTCTGTCCCAAAATTTATGCTGCCGATGAATTTTCTGTTTCTCAAAAAATCCAATACCAAATTGATATCAACGGCAACGCCTCAGTTATTCAAGATGTCGAGCTCAAAAATAATTTTTCTCAAATCTATCCCAAAGAATATCAAATAACCCTATCTTCTGGAAATATCACTAATATCACCGGCAACGATAATTCCGGCAACATTATCAAACAAATCAGTCAACCAAACGACACTACCGTCATCAATTTGGTATTTAACCAACCAAACTTAGGTAAAGATCAAATCACAAAATTCCGGCTCAATTACAATATTCCCTCATTATCTGAACATAAAGGCAGTACTTGGGAAATTGCTTTACCTGAAAATCAAATTCCGGAAAACCAAAGCCAAACTGAAATCACCATCAACTTACCCTCATCATTTGGCAGTCTCTCTTTTTCTTCAGTCACTCCCAAAAACCTGATTTCTCTCAATAACGAAACCCAATTATTTTTCAATAGCCACCAAAAAAACCCCAAAATTCTCTTAATTTTTGGCGACTACCAGCTTTTTGACTTTAAATTCAAATATCTCCTGGAAAATTCGGAAAATAAAAATCAAACTGTTCAAATTGCTATCCCTCCGGAAACCGACTCTCAAAAAATTACCTACACTTCTATTGATCCAACTCCCAACAACATCACTGTCGACCCAGACGGTAATTACTTAGCCGAATACCAGCTTCAACCGCAACAAAATTTCGAAGTCAATATCAGTGGTCAAGTCAAAATTATCCACTCCAACTCCAATCATGCCGAAATCACTCCCAATTATTATCTTAAAAAAGATACTTATTGGGAGACTGATAACTCCCAACTAATTCAGATTGCTCAAAATTTAAAAACACCCAAAGATATTTATGATTACGTCATTAAAACTTTAACTTACAAAACCGAAAATATTGATACTTCTCTCCGCCAGGGGGCCGCTCTGGCTCTACAAAATCCTACTCAAGCTATTTGCACTGAATTTACTGATCTTTTCGTCACTTTATCCAGAATCAAAGGTATTCCTGCCCGGGAAGTCCAAGGCTTCGCTTACAGCAATAATATCAAGATTAAGCCGGTCAACACTAATACCGATGTCCTTCACGCCTGGCCACAATACTACGACACCGCTAAACAGGCTTGGATTTCTATTGACCCCACTTGGGGCAAAACCACCAACGGTATTGATTATTTTACCGATCTCGATCCCAACCATTTTGCTTTCGTTTTTCATGGTCTAAACAGTCAAACTCCTTTCCCACCCGGCGGCTACAAAAATAACCAAAACATCAAAACCGTTTCCGTCGAATTTGCCAAAACTGAAATCACTCCCGATAATTTACCTCTCCAAATCAAACCGGTTTCCTCCGGTTTCTTTCACATTCCCCAACTGAAAATCACCAACCCCAACCTTCACTCCATTTCTAATCTCCAAATTTCCGTCGATGGTCTCAATTTCCAAAAAACCATTAACCAACTGCCACCGCTTTCTACCACCCAAATTTCCTTACCCCAACCGCCATTTTTAAAATCTTTTTTGCCTCAAAACTATCGCCTTAAAATTAACCTTAATTATAATAATTCCACCACTACTCATCTGACTGTCACCAACTCCAGCTACTGGCTAAATTTAAGCATTATCATCGCTGTTGTCCTCACTTTTATCGGCTTTGGCGGTATAATAAATAATCACCAAAAAAACAAAAAATGAAAAAAATCCTTCGTCTAACACTACTTTTTTCTTTTTCTCTGGTTTGTGCCAACCTGGTCTGGCACAACCTAACCTTTCAGATTATTCCTTGGACATACATAAAAACTGCCTTAATTTTGGCTATTTTTGAGGTTATCCTCAAACCCATTCTTAAAATCATCCTTTTTCCCATTAACCTCCTGACTCTTGGCCTTTTTCGGGCCGTTATCGACACTGTCGGTCTTTATTTAGCCGCTTTTATTTTTAGCGATTTCTATGTCAGCAGTATTCACTCCGCTCCTGCTTATTTTTTTGGCCTAACTATTCCTCAACTTAACTTTATCAACTTTTGGTCTTTTCTGGTAACATCACTCACTATAGGTTTTTTCCTTAACCTGTTCACTATAATTATTAAAAAACCCCTCAAAAAATGAAAACCGCTTTAGTCATCATCCAAATAATTCTCTCCATCACTCTTGCCGCCCTGATCTTCCTTCAATCAAATGGCGATTCTGAATCCAGAACCAATCTCATGAGCAACAGTGTTCCGGAAAAACGAGGTTGGGAAAAAGTTATCTTTAATTTCACCATTTTCATCATTATCCTATTCCTCATCTCGTCAATTATTCAAACCCTTATCTAAACTTGTTAACCAAACTTCATTTTAAAATTGAACTTCTTTGGCTCCATTTTAAAAAACATTGGATCATTTCCAGTATTATCCTTTTATTAATAACCTCCGGTATAATTTTCCGTCAACAAATAACCTCGTTTTACTATCTTCCCGTCTTCCATCCTCAAACAATCGGCTTAGAAGGCCGTTATACCACTGACAATCTTCCGGATGAAATTTCCCAAAAGATCAGCCTTGGTCTGACTGTTCTTTCTGACCACCAAAAACCGGAACCTTCAAAATTAGTCAAATCTATTGAAATTCAAAACAACAATAAAGATTATACCTTTACCTTAAATGATAATATTTATTGGTCCAGCGGCCGTAAATTTACTGCTTATGATATAAATTATCAAATCCCGGGGCTTACCATTACTCCCTTATCCACCTACTCTGTCAAAATTAGCTCCGAAACCGAATTTGCCCCGCTTCTTTCATCCCTTAGTCAACCATTAATAAAAAGTAATTTTGATGGGTTAGGAGATTATAGTGTTAATAAAATTGTCTACCGAGAAGGTTATATTAAAACTCTTAATCTAAAACCAAAAGATAAACATCAAAATTCTATCGAATATCATTTCTACTTTGATCAACAAGATGTTATTAACGCCTACAAAATTGGCAACGTTGATATCATCAAGGTTAATTCTCTACCATCAGAATTTACTAATTGGGGTAAAACTAAAATTACCAAGGAAATTGAAACCAACGAAAAATATGTCGCTATTTTTATCAATACCCAAAAAATAAATAGTAAATCAATTCGCCAAGCTCTAGCCTACGCCACTCCAAAAGGAGATAAAAACGAACGCTGCCTTGGACCGATTTCCCCTAATTCCTGGGCCTATTATCCGGACGTCAAAGAATACAGTCTCAATCGTACCCGAGCTAAAGAACTCTTAGGTGAAGAAAAAATTGAGCACATTAACCTAAGCATCAATGACCGTGAATTACTCCCCTTAGCCGAAGAAATTAAAACTACCTGGCAAAACACTTTGGGCTTTCCGGTCTCCGTCAGTATCGAAAACCAAATCAATTTTGATAACTACGACACCATACTCACATACGGAGCTATAACTAATGATCCAGACCAATATCTATTTTGGCACTCCACTCAAACTAATACTAATATCACTAAACTCAACAGCGCTCGCATCGATAAACTTCTCGAAGAAGGCCGCCAAACCAGCGACCAAATCGAAAGAAAAACTATTTATCAAGATTTTCAAACCTATTTACTAGAAGACTCTCCGGCTATTTTCCTTTACTACCCCACCGTTTATACTATTACTAGATCCAAATAATTATGACCACCGAAAATCAAAAAAATCCTATTGGTATAAGTTTACTCTTAGCCCTCTTCGTTCTACTAGGCGTTATCGGCATTATTTATTACCGTAGTATCGACTGGGACGTCCTTAAAAGACTAGAACAAACACCGTTGGTTCTTCCAACACCAATTCCAACCCAAACAAATATTTCTACCACCTCAGCGACTACAGCTACACCTATAAAATAATAACCAGCACCATCGTTTTAACGCTTTAACAAAAGATTTGTGTTGCCCTGCATGGATTCGAACCACAATACTCAGCTCCAAAGGCTGATGTCCTA
>CAYOPC010000013.1:0-19158 GCA_964405765.1 uncultured Gammaproteobacteria bacterium
GACCAAATGACCGATCTTTCCCTTGATTTACGCACCAAACTTTCACAGGAATTTAATCTTCTCTCTGTTTCTGAAACCAAAACAGTCGGTGACAATTCGGTTCAAAAAACTCTCCTCAAATTATCCGATGGTCAATCGATTGAAACGGTTCTCATGGATTATGAGGATTGGATTACTGCCTGTGTGTCTTCTCAGGTTGGTTGTCCTCTGAATTGTCAGTTTTGTGCCACCGGCAAAATGGGTTTTAAACGAAATTTGACCGCCGACGAAATTGTCGATCAGATCTTATTTTGGAAAAATCATTTAAATTACAAAAATAATTCTCCCCGCCCTGTCAAGGGAGGGGTTAGGGGAGGGTTTCGTGTTGTTTTTATGGGCATGGGCGAGCCGTTTTTAAACTGGGACAATTTACTTGCCGCTCTCAAAATTATTAATTTACCTAACGGTTTAAATATCGGCGCCCGCAAAATCAGTATTTCTACAGCTGGTGTCGCCGACAAAATTATTGAGTTTACTCAATTAAATACTCAAATTAACCTCGCCGTTTCCCTTCATTCCGCCAACCAAGAATATCGCCAGTCAATTATGCCTATTGCTCGGCAATATCCTCTCAATGAACTCAAAAAAGCCTGTCTTTATTATGTTAATCACACTAATCGCCAATTATTTTTTGAGTATGCCCTTACTGACCAAAATACTTCCCAAACTGACGCCAAATTATTAGCCGATTTTATCCATTCTCACCGTTTATTTTTTCTTAATTTAATTCCTCTTAACCCAGTTGATGGCGGTTTGACTCCAGCTACCAAAGATCAACAAAAAATATTTATGAATTGTCTTAATCAATACGGAGTTGAGTATTCACTTCGCCGATCTTTCGGTCAATCTTTTTCCGCCGCCTGTGGCCAGCTCGCCACAGACTTAAAATAAATCGTTGATCCGACAATTTTAATAGTTTTCTGATATACTGACGAACTGATTAGCTGATAAACTAAATTATGCTTATTGACGAAGTTCACATTACTATCAAGGGCGGCGACGGTGGCAATGGCATTGTTCATTTTTACAACGATGCTTTTCGTCCCAAAGGTGGCCCGGATGGGGGAACCGGTGGCGACGGTGGTTCGGTTTATTTTGAAGGTGTTTCCGATATCAGCAAATTAAACCAATTCCGCCACGCCAAAGTCTATAGTGCCCAACCTGGTCAACCTGGCGATCGCAATAATCGTACCGGTAAAGGTGGCGATGATTTAATTATCCAAGTCCCTGTTGGTACTGTGGCGACTTATGATAATGGTACTTCTATTGAAATAACCCAAGTTGGTCAAAAAGTTCTCATGGCTCGTGGTGGCAGCGGTGGCCGGGGTAATTATATGTTTCGTTCTGCCACCAACCAAACTCCTCAGGAAAGAGAATTGGGTTATAAATGTACCCCAAAAAAACTTTTCTTACAACTCAAACTTATCGCCCAAATCGGTTTAATTGGTTTACCCAATGCCGGCAAAACCAGTTTACTCAATGAATTAACTCCAGCCAATGCCAAAGTTGCCAACTATGCTTTTACTACTCTTGAACCAAATTTGGGTGTCACCAAAGGTGGTCTTATTATTGCCGATATTCCAGGATTAATTGAAGGTGCTGCCGATGGCCGTGGTTTAGGTATCAAATTTCTCAAACATATCGAACGTACTAGCTTATTAATTCACTGCGTTTCTGCCGAATCGCCAAATCCTCTCAAAGATTATCAAACTATTCGTCAGGAATTATCCAATTACAGTTCAGTTTTAGCTAAAAAACCAGAGATTATTGTTGTTACTAAATCAGACCTTTTAGACGAAAAACAAATTAAACCTCTTAAAAAACAAATTACCGCCGACGTGGTTACTTCCATCATCGACACTCACAGCATCAAAAAACTCCACGACTTAATCACCCACAGATTGAATCTAAGTAACTGATTTAGACTAAAACTTTTTTAACTTTTTCCCAGTCTTTCTTTAATTGAGACACCAATTTCATTGCTCCGTTTTTGGTAGCTTTTAAATCGGTTTTATATTCTTCCACCACATCTTCCACGATCATGGCATATTTATCTTTATCAATATCTTTTCCAGCAGTTTTTACTTCAGCCACTTTTTCCATCACTGATGTTTTAATTTCTTTGTATTTTTCCATTGCTTCATCAGTTGCTTCACCAAAAACTTCCATCACTTTTTCTTTGGTATCTTTAACTCCGGTTTGAACTTCTTTGGTCAACTGAGTTAAGATTTTTTTAATATCTTCACGGGTTTTTTTACCAGATTGCGGGGCCAAAAGTAAACCGCCAACCGCTCCAGCTGCCGCTGCTAATAAACCAGTTAAGAAAAAACTTCCTTTTTTTGCCATATTTTTTGATTATTTAATTAAGTAACTGATTCAGTCTAAAGGAATTAGTTTCCACTGTCAATCAAATACACCCCATTTTGTGACTCTCTTAAGTCATATCCAAACGCCCTCCGGCTGACCGCAATTATTGGCGGTGCTTGAATTCTCTTAAAATAACTCAATTTAAACAGTCGCCATTTTTCTTCCAAATCTTTTTTAAACTCATTTCTATTTTTGAAATATTTTTTTACTAATCCTTTTTCCAGTTTCATTTCTTTTTCAATTACATTACTGTCATACCATTCCAAAATTTCACTCGGGTCTTTTCTAAATTCCACCAAAGATCTGACCAATTTATCGTGATAAGGGTAGAGAATTGGGTCACCTTTTCCCATTGTTACGTCTTGTTTATCACTCAATTCTGCCGACGGTACTATTTCAAAAATTTCTTTAGGGATTAATTCTTTTTGGCTAATTTTATTAATATATTCTCCTAATTTATAAACTTCCCATTTATACAAATCTCCCAGCGGGCAAATGGCTCCATTCATATCACCATATAGTGTTGTATAACCCAACGCCAATTCTGTCTTATTACTGTTATTAATTATCACTCCACCCACACAGGCTGCCACTCCCGCCAAAATTCTACTCCCCCTATCTCGTGCTTGAATATTTTCCAAAATAATTTCATTAACTCCAAACCCAGCACTTTTTAGTTGTTCAGCAGTTTTATCGACACTTTCTTGTATTGGTATTATTTTATATTCAATCCCTAAATTTATTGCCAGTTCTTCAGCTGCATTTTTAGTTAAATCAGAATTAAATTTTGATGGCATATTAATTCCCATTACATTTTCTTTTCCCAAAGCAACCACTAACAAACTGGCCGACACTGCCGAATCAATCCCTCCACTAATTCCAATTACCGCCTTTTTAATTCCTATTTGCTCAAAAAATTTTTTCAGTCCATAAATCAAACCATTATATAATTCCTGTGTATCTTTTTCTTCGGAATTCTCTTCCTCAAATATGACTTTTTTATCAGCTAAATTTATCTCCAATATTTCTTCCGTATATGGTTTAGCAGTCGCCATTATCGTTCCATCCGGATTATAAACTGTCGAGCCACCGTCAAACAAAAATATATTTTTCCCGTTATTCTGAATTCCCACATTATTACAGTAAACAAAATTTACCGGATTTTTTAATAATAATTTTCTGACCACCTCGTGTCTTTTATTATTTTTTCTCCAAGTCCACGGTGAGGCCGAAATATTAACTATTAACTCTGCCCCATTTTTGACTAAAATTTCTGTCGGGTTCACCGAATAATTTTCCCACCACATATCCTCACACAAAGTCAGTCCGATTTTAATTTTCTGGTCATCAATTTTCACCTCAAAAGGTTTCAATAATTCTTCCACATTTATTCTTTTTTCATTTGCCAGTTTCATCATCGAATAAAAATATCTTTCATCGTCAAACTCCCTGTATTTAGGTAATAAAGTTTTAAGCGTATATCCTTCAAAAACTCCATTGCTTAGCCATTTTTTATCCTGAGCAATCAAAGCTGCATTGTATTTTCTAGTTCTATCATCTTCTCCTGTTTTTTCCAAATCAGCCCAAACATTTCCCCAAATTACCGTTATTCCTTCACTTTCTTCTCTGATTTTTTCATTAAACTCCATTAAATTTTTTATCAATCCATTATTTTCCCATTCATCACCAATCAAATATCCCTCAACCGCCATCTCTGGAAAAATTACAATTTTATTTCCATTATCTCTAGCCTTTTTAATTTGACCAATAATTTTTTCAAAATTTATATCCGGCATCCCTGGTATCACTTCCATTTGTACCACCGCCACCTTAATTTTCTTCATTAGCCAATTATACCTAATCAGTTTCCCTTTTTAAGGGAAATGTCCCGCCGCTGCGGGACAAAGGGTTTTATCTTATTTCCCCCAAAAAAAAGACCGCAGGTTTATATACACATTTCTGTGTAAACCTACGGTCTAAAGACCTTTTGTTCTGTATGCGTACCGCACTAACACCAGTAATCAATTTTCATCTGACAAGCTGACTAGTTGAAGGGCTGATTAGCTGACAATCTCTCTTTCCGGCCAGTGTTTGTCTATTTCTACCATCAATTCCAAAAATATTTTTCTTCCGGTCATTAATTCCAATTCTTTACGGGCATTGTAACCAATTTCTTTAATTTTTTTACCATCTCGGCCGATAATCATTTTCTTATATCTTTCGGCAGTGGTCAAAATTGTCGCCTTAACCACTATCAATTTTCTCTTATCGGTTATTTGATCCACTCTCACATCTACCGAGTAGGGGACTTCTTCTCTCAAAAACAAATAAGCCTTTTCCCGAATAATTTCCTGCACATATTCTTTGGAATTCATCCCCATCTTTGGCCTGTTTCCATTATCCATAATTTCGATATTATATTCGGTTTCTTTATTAATTTTTTCCGGCAGCAATTCAAAAATTAAATTAATTAACCCTTTTACATTTTTATCTTTAATTGCACTCACACTAATCACTCTGTCAAACTCATCTTCCAAATAGTTATATTCCGGTAAATGGTCTTTTGGCCCGGTAGCAATATCAATTTTGTTATAAACCAAAATCTTTTTAACCGGCATCTTCCTCACCAAACCGATAACTTTATTTTCTTCCTCATTTTTGGGTCGCGAAATATCCACCAAACACAAAATTATATCGGCTTGATTCAGTTCTTTTGGTGCCTCCTGATTAATTCTCTTACCCATCAAATCATCAACCTTACCAATAATCCCCGGAGTATCGCTAAAAATTATTTGACCTCGATCATCACTGTAAACTACCCGACTATTTTTTCGGGTTGTTTGAGGCAGAGGCGAAGTGATGGCTACTTTTTGTGCCATAATCGCATTCAGCAAGCTTGATTTGCCGGTATTTGGCCGACCCACCAACACTACTCTGCCTATTTTCCTGGCTTTTTTATTTTCACTCCTTTTATTTCGCACAAGCATATTTTACACTATATAACCGTTTATCGGTTGACACTTAGCAGATGAAGTGTTATTCTGCTAAATATATGGAACAAAATCCCAACGAAGTTACTACTTTACAGCCTGTTCGCAAAGTTCTCCCCTTAATCCCTTTGCGGAATATTATTCTTTTCCCGTCAGTTGAAACTTCACTTTTCTTTGGCCGCAAAGAATCTATGAATTCTTTGCTTCATGCCTACGATAATACCAATAAGTTGATTATTATTACCACTCAAAAAGATTCCCGGGTCGATAATCCTGGCATTTCTGATCTTTATAACGTCGGTGTTTTGGCTAAAATCGAACACGTTCTTCAAACTGATGGTAATCTTCACGCCATTGTCAAAGGTATCTCTCGAATTAACATCGTCAACCTTCTCAAAACCGATCCGTTTTTTTTAGCCGAATACGTTGATTTACCCATCATCCCCGAACCTTTAACCGAAGTTCAGCAATCTTCCGAAGCTCTTTTAAGCCAGCTCAAAAAAGCCTTCGCTATGGGCCGTCAGTTAGATTTACCCGCCATGATGCAGCTTAGTAACGGTGTTTCCAGCAGCGACCTGGCCGATCAAGTAGCTTTTTCTCTTGACGCTAAAATATCTGAAAAACAGGGATTATTAGAAACACTTTTAGTTAGCCAACGTCTCAAAGCTGTCACTGAATTTTTAATTCAGGAAATGAAAATTGCTGATCTTGAACGGTCTATTGAAGAAAAAACCCAGGAAAAATTTAATACCGGTGTTAAACGTAATGTTTTAGAAGAACGCAAACGTCAAATCGAAAAAGAATTAAAACGTCTGGGTGAAAATAGCGGTGGTGAATATGGTGACCTAGAAAAGAAAATCAAAAAACTTAATGTCTCCAAAGAAATTCGTAAAAAACTCAAAAAAGAACTTGATCGTCTCATGGAAATGGGTTCTATGGCCCCTGAAGCCAGTTACATCAAAACTTATCTCGAAACTGTAGTTGAAATGCCCTTTGGTAAATATTCCAAATCTGACGTCAGTTTATCCAAAGCTGCCAAAATTCTTGACGAAGATCATTATGGTATCAAAGATGTCAAAGAAAGAATTCTTGAGTATCTTGCTGTCATTCAACTAAAAAATAAAAATAAAACCAAAAAGAACGAAGAAAATTCCGGCACTGCCAATATTCTTTGCTTTATCGGTCCTCCGGGTGTGGGTAAAACTTCTTTGGGAAAATCTATTGCCAAAGCTTTGGGTAGGGAATTTGTCCGGGCTTCTTTAGGTGGTATTCGTGACGAAGCCGAAATCCGGGGTCATCGCCGCACCTATGTTGGGGCTATGCCTGGTCGTATTATCAAAGGTCTTAAAGATGCCAAAACTATGAACCCGATTTTTATGCTTGACGAAGTCGACAAAATCGGTTCCGATTATCGCGGCGACCCCTCCTCTGCTTTACTCGAAACCCTCGATCCTGAACAAAATCGTGAATTCAACGATCATTACATTGATTTTCCTGTCGATCTTTCCAAAGTTTTCTTTATCCTAACCGGTAACGATATTTCTACTATTCCCAGTCCACTTCGTGATCGTCTCGAAATTATCAATTTCTCCGGTTACACTCTCGACGAAAAATTTAATATCGCCAAAAAATATTTAGTCAAAAAAGAATTGACCGCCAATGGTTTAACCAAAAACGATATCACCGAAATTAAGGATGAAACTCTCAAATATATCGTTGAAAAATATACCCGTGAAGCCGGTGTTCGTAGTCTCGACCGAACTATTTCTTCACTTTTTCGCAAAGCTGCCAAAAAAATTATTACCGACAAAAAAACTCCAGTAGATTTAAATAATTCCCTTACTCTCAAAAAATTTTTGGGTCCGGAAAAATTCACTGCTACCCTCAAAGGTAAAAAAGATGAAACCGGTGTCTCTACTGGTTTAGCCTGGACATCTGTCGGTGGCGATATTTTATTTATCGAGGTCAATATTATGCCAGGCCGTGGTCAGCTCATTTTGACCGGTAAATTAGGCTCGGTCATGAAAGAATCTTGCCAAGCCGCTTTGTCTTTTGTCCGTTCTCAATCAAAAGAATTTGGTATCAAGCAGGATTTTCACAAAATTGATATTCATATCCACGTTCCAGAAGGTGCCACTCCCAAAGACGGGCCCAGTGCCGGCGGTGCCATCACTACTGCTTTAGTTTCGGCTCTCAAAAATGCTCCGGTTCCTCGTGAAATCGGCATGACTGGCGAAATTACTCTCCGGGGTAATATTTTGGAAATTGGCGGTCTTAAGGAAAAATCCATTGCCGCTCATCGGGCCGGACTCAAAACTATTTTTATTCCCAAGGACAATGCCAAATCTTTAGTCGAAATTCCTCAAGAAGTCAAAAGAGATATTAAATTTATTCCGGTTTCTCATTATTCCGAAATCTATCAAAAAATCTTTACCTATTAACCCCTATAACATTTCAACATAATCAAAATAGATCAACTCTTTTCCTTGGTTGTCTTAATCTTTTCACTTCACCGCTAATGATTTCCGGTAAGTCTTCATTTGACACAATCAAAGGTTTATCATTTCTCGTATCACTTATTTTATAAAACAATCCGTCACCACCTAAACCCTCCATAACTCTGACAGAAATTAAATCACCAAAAAACTCAGTTTCAATTCCCTCAGTAAAATTACTGAACACTAAATTTATTCTTCTTCCATCATGACTATATTTTATTCCGCTTAATCCTAAACTTTCTTCCACCACTGGTTGGTTTTGTGACTTTTTTATTTCCGCCTCAAAACAACCTCTTACTATAACTAAATTTTGGATATTTTTCTTCGCTTCTCCTTCTAATTCATTCTCCCAAAAATAATTATGTCTCGGAGTTGTCTCTCCTCTAAAGTAGCGATAGCCTTGACGATCAGAATTATTTTCTGGTCTCATAATTTATATTATAACATTACATTTTTTCTACCGTTTCTATTCCCAGCAAATCCAATCCTGTTTCGATAATACTGGCCGCGGTTCTGGTCAAAAATACCCTGAATACTTCCTCTTTTTGATCAATAATTCTGTTTTTGGCATAAAATTCATTATATTTTCGGGCTACCCCCAAAATATATTCAGCAATGACTGACGGCGAAAATCTTTCCCCGGCTTCCACAATTTTTTCCTCAAATTTGTAAAACTCCCTAATCAACATCATTTCGTCTTCATTTAAACTGTCCGGATATTCATTAATATTTTTTTGTTCTTTGACTGCGGTTTTATTTAAGACACTTTTGCATCGGGCATAAGTATATTGTAAATATGGTCCAGAATCTCCATCCAAACTCATGATTTTATTCCAGTCAAAAATTACATCTTTCTTTGGATCGGAGGCTAAGTCGCTAAACTTAATTGCCCCAATCGCCACTGCCTTAATCATTTCTTCTTTCTCCGTCGCTGTCATTTCTTTGTTGACACTGCTTTTTTCGGCGATGATTTTAGCCTCATCTATGGCTTTTTCAATCACATCCATCAAATGGATTGTCTCGCCTTTTCTGGTTGAAAATTTCCCAGTTGGCCAGCGAATCAGTCCATGGGCTATGTGCACCATTCCATTTTTTGGCCACCAACCCATCAATTTTGCTGTTTCAAATACTTGTCTAAAATGTAACTGTTGATCCACCCCGACTTCGTAAACCATCAAATCCGGATTCCAATTTTTTAATCTGTATTTAATTGTCGCCATGTCTCGGGTAAAGTAGGTTGTCGTTTCGTTCGATTTCTGCAACATTGCTGGCGGCATATTAGGTAACTCCACAATTATTGCTCCTTCACTTTTTTTGGTAATTCCCTTAGCTATAATTTCTTTGGTTACTTCGGGCAACATTTCACTATAAAAACTTTCTCCATGAATAAAATCTATTTGCACCCCCAACATTTGATAGACTTTTTCAAATTCCAGTAGGGAAATATCAATGCATTTTTGCCAAATTTCTCTGGCTTGCTTATCACCATTTTCCAACTTTAAAAACCAGTCTCGTCCCTCATTAATCAATTTTTCATCCACCTCCGCCTCTTTATGGAATCTCACATACAATTTTTCTAAATCATTTATTGTTAGTTTATTAATATCAAACTTATTTTCAAAAATCTGAAATCTGACATCTGACATCTGACATCTGACAATGGCCGCCATCAGTTTTCCGTATTGAGTTCCCCAATCGCCGATATGATTATCACCAATACAGTTCCACCCCAAAATTTTGTAAATATTATAAATTGCCTGGCCAATATCAGTCGATCTCAAATGTCCAATTCCGAACGGTTTGGCGATATTCGGCGCCGAGTAATCAATCACCATAGTTTTATTTTTGCCGTATTCACTCAATTTGTTTCTAAACTCTACCTCGTAATTTATTGTCTCTGCTTCTTCAATCATTACCTCCGGTTTCAAATAAAAATTTATAAACCCCACCCCTGCCATTTCTATCTTTTCAACCAACTCATTATTTTTAAGGTTATTTTCTATATTCTTCGCAATTTCAATTGGGTTCTGCTTTGCAGAATTGGCCAACACCATTGCAATATTTGTCGAATAATCCCCAAAATTTACATCTGCCGGATGTTCAAGTTTAATCTCGTTTTCTTTTACTGAAATATTTATCTTCTTCAGACTATCAAATATTATTTTTTTTAATTCTTCAACAATTTTCATTTTAAAAAACCTTTGATCCAACCGGTAAATCTTGATCGGGAATTAACAAACTCACTATTTCGGTAGGCTCCCCTTGGCTCGCCGTAGCTTCAGCGGAGGCGGCAAATATCATTGCCTCTGACTCCTCACCCATTATTTTTCGCTTAACAATATTGGTTACAAATACAGTTTTTTTACCCACTAAATCGCTAGGGGAGTACCATTTTTTGATTCCCGAAAATACTGTTCTTAAGTTTTCTTCGCCAAAATCCACCTGCAGTCTTAATAATTTTTCTGATTCTTCAACCTCTACAGCTTCTTTTATCTCGCCAATTTTAAATTCCACCTTGGCAAAATCATCGTAGTTAATTTGATCCATAGCCAATTTTACCAAAAAATATTGTGTTTTACCCCTCCTTGTCAAGGGAGGGATAGGGGTGGGTTTTGTTCTAAAGTATGTTATCCTTACATTACTTCCCCCAAGTTATCAATTAATTTAGATAAACTTATGAATGTTGATGTTTCCATTTTTAAGTCTTACGATATTCGCGGTATTTATCCTAGTCAAATTGACGAAAAACTATCCGAAATTATCGGTCGGTGTTTTGCTAAATACCTAAATTTCCCCCAAAAAGTCATTGTCGCCCGCGACGGTCGTCTTTCCGGCGAATCAATGAAAAATTCCCTAATTATCGGTTTAACCAAAGTTGGTGTTAGTGTGGTTGACATTGATATGGCTTCCACCGATATGTTCTATTATGCCTGTCAAACTCGCGATTTACCCGGAATTTCTGTTACCGCCAGCCACAATCCCAAAGAATATACCGGTTTTAAAATGGTCAAAAAAATTCCCGAACTTCTTTCTGGTGACTCCGGCATCAAAGAAATTAAAGACTACATTCTTGCCGATGATTTACCTGCTGATTCTGCTAACCCTGGTCAAGTCGAAAACCTTAATATTATGGATGAATTCATTAATTATATTCTAAGTTTAGTCGATGTCTCTAAATTTAAAAAATTAAAAATTGTTGCCGATCCGGCCAATGGTATGGTTGGTCCAATTCTCCAAAAATTATCTCAAAGACTTCCGACTATCGAATTCGTTCCGCTCTACTGGGAGGTCGATGGTAATTTCCCTAATCATGGTGGCGATCCTTTATTGGAAGAAAATCGAATTACTACCCAAAAATTTGTCGTTGATCAAAAAGCCGATCTTGGTGTTATGTTTGATCCCGATGGTGACCGGTTTTTTACTATCGATAATCAGGGTCATTTTGTTTCTGGTGATTTTCTCACCGCTCTTTTATCTACTCATTTTCTCAAAAAATATCCCAATTGTACTATCATATATGATATTCGGGCTTCCAAAGCCGTCCGCGAAATTGTTGCTGCCAATGGCGGTAAAGCTTTAGCCAATCGAGTTGGCCATACTCATATCAAAGCTCGCATGAAAACTGAAAATGCTTTCTTTGGTGGTGAAATTTCCGGTCACTATTATTTTAAAGAATTCTTTCTTTGCGACAGCGGTGCTGTCAGTTTAATTTATCTGCTTGAATTCTTATCTATTTCCGAAAAATCTTTGGAAACTATGGTTAACGAATTAAGTTCCCAATATTTCATTTCCGGAGAAATTAATAATAAGGTTACTAATGTCCCCAAAATTATGGCCGAAATTGAATCAATTTATGGCCCCCAAGCAGTTCAGCCGGTCGAAAAAATGGACGGCTTGACTTTTGAAATGGGTGATTGGCGCTTTAATCTTCGCTCGTCAAATACTGAACCACTTCTCCGTCTTAACCTTGAAGGCAATTCTTCAGAATTAATGGAACAAAAGCGTGACGAAATTTTAGCTTTAATTATTCACTAATTTATGGCTCATCCTGAATCCGAATTATCATCAATCAATCCATCTGAAATTATAAATCGCTTACCCCCGGATCGTTTCAGTCAGGTTTGTGATGGTTTTATTGATTTTTACCTTCCTGAAGAAACTTTATCTAAAACCGCCTCTTTATTAAAAGATGGCCATAATGTTGCTCTAGTCACTAATCATCAAAGTTATTTTGAAATTGAAACTATCAGATATTTTTGTCAACAACTCAACCAGACTTCTGAAACACCTATTCCTTCTCTTCTTTTTTATTCCGCTCCGGCCGTTCAATCTAACATTGAACCCTTATTAAAACTTCGTCAGCCGGTTTATCAACAATCCGGCTTAAATCTTTTGCCTATCATCCGAGATGTCGACAGAACTAATAAATATCAGGACAGTATTACTCCCCAAATGTCTCTTCAGACTCGCCAAAGTCTTCGCTTTTATTGTGAAACTGTTAAAAAAGGTGGTTGTTTAATTATTTCTCCTTTTGAATCTACTCTTCAGGGTGGTCGTATCAATCCTATGACCGGCCAAATCCACGGCCTTCAACCTAACAAGGAAGATGGTTTACTTAATTTAATTAAAAAAAATGTCTTCCTCCTTCCTTGTGGTATTGATGGCTCTTACAAAGTTATTGACCCGGATACTCACCGGCCCAGTCATAATTTTCTTAAATCACTTAGTCATAATCAGCCATCCGAAAAATCAGTAACTTTCAAAATTGGTCATTTAATTAATCCCCAGGATCCAACCTTAGCCAGTCTTTCCTCAGCCGAAATTGCCCATCAGGTTGTTTTAGAAGTCGCCAAATTAATTTCTCCGTCAGCTCAAGGCGCTTATAGACAAGAGTGCTTAGACTCACTAAAATAAACCCATGTATTCTCCGTCTTCCAAAATTCTAGATAAATACGCCGATGTTTTGGTTAAATTTGCTTTAAATAGCGGTAGTGGAGTTAAACCCGGAGAGGTTGTTTTTCTTCAGGTGCCCGAATCTGCCAAACCGCTTTTAGTTTCTCTTCAGCGTTCAGTTCTTAAAAGCGGCGCCCACCCCATAATTCAGTATCTTCCCGATGAAATGTCTCGGGAGTTTTATCAATTAGCCTCACCCGATCAGCTCAAATTTTTTCCCGCCACTTTTATGGAAGGTCGGGTCCGGCAGGCCGATCATTTTCTTATGATTTTGGCCGAAACCAATTATCATGAACTCGAAGGTATTGATCCTCGGCTTATTATGGAACGAAACCTGGTTTTTAAACCCTACAAAGATTGGCGTGATGCTAAAGAAAATAACGGCAAATTGACCTGGACTATCGGTTTATTTCCCACTACGGCTATGGCCACCGAAGCTAAACTAACTCTTCGCCAAGCTTGGCAGCAGGTGATTAAAGCTTGCTTCTTAAATTACCAAAATCCGGTTAAAAAATGGCAAAGTGTTCAGAAAAAATCAGAAACTATCCGTAAAAAGTTAAATTGCTTAAACATCAAAACCATCAACCTAAAATCTGAAAATACCGACTTAAATATTACTCTTGGTCAAAACCGTCAATGGCTTGGCGGCGGCGGCCGCAACATTCCCAGTTTTGAAATTTTTACTTCACCCGATTGGCGGGGCACCAATGGTTATATTTATTTTGATCAGCCTCTTTATCGTCAAGGGAATTTAATTAAAAATATCCATCTTACTTTCAAAGATGGTCTTGTCGTCAAATCCCAAGCCGGTTATGGCCAAAAATATCTCCAACAGCTTATCAAAACTCCCAATAGTGACAAGATAGGCGAGTTTTCTCTCACCGACAAACGTTTTTCCAAAATCGACAAATTTATGGCCGAAACTCTTTATGATGAAAATTTCGGCGGTCAATTTGGTAATACCCACATCGCTCTTGGTTCTGCCTACAAAGACACTTTTAACGGTAAATTAAATAAATTATCGCCAAAAGATTGGGACAATTTAGGATTTAACGATTCGGCTGTTCACACCGATATTATTTCTACTGAAAATAGAGTCGTTACTGCCACTCTCAAATCCGGTCAAAAGATTATTCTCTACCAAGACGGTCAGTTTCAAATATAATTATGGAAAAAGAAAATTTTTCGGTTGTAGAAAATTCACCATCACTATTTCCTAAATTATTCAAAGTTACAGATTTTGCCGCTCTGGACGATATCCGTTTTGTCGGTGATTCGAAAGAAGTTGATATGGGACAAATTGTTCCCGTAAGCCATGATAATTATGCCACTATTTTTAGTTATGGTGCTAACCCTTGCATTTCAGGGTTAATCGTTGACCCAAACAACCAACTATTTTGTCTTCACAGTCTTGGACCAATTCTGACTTCAGAGCAAGAGGATCTGATTAAATCAGCCAAAAAAGGTATTGTCGGCGGCGGAATAGAAACATTAAATAGTTATAAAAATAGTCTCAAAAAATCAAACATCCAAATAATGATTCCGCCAAGCTACAATCACGATTTTAATTTTGTTTTGGTTAAATTAAAAACCGAATTCAAAACCAAACCGGGTTTTTATTTTTGTTACGACAATCAAATCGATTTAGATTAAATCAGATTTCTTTTCTTTCTTGACTGACTTAGTTGTTTTTGGAGTATTCAATAAAGCCAAAATTTTATCTAATTTTTGATTAACCATTTCTAATTCAGCTCTGGTATTTTCCTGTTGGTAATCTTTGGTATCTCTGGCTTCAAATTTTCGGTTAGTAGCTCCAAAATCTCTGTTCCCGCCGCCAAAGCTTCTTTCGTTACCCCCATCGCGGCCACTGGTTTTTTCAAAACAGTTGCTGCAATAAACCGGTTTTTCTCCGGTTGGCATAAAAGGTACTTGGCAATCTTTGCCGCATTTATCGCAAACAGCATCATACATTTGTCGGTCATTGCGGTTTCTGTCAAATCCACCTCGGTTGCCGCCAAAACTTCGGCCTCGGTTACCGCCGCCAAAGCTTCTGTCGCTAAAATTTTTAAATCCACGGTCATTTCCAAAATTTTTCATTATTTTTTGTTAATTTTTCTAATTTTAATACGGAGTATTGTATCAGTTTTTCGGTTTAATTGTTGAAGTTGCTGTCGGAGTCGGTCCAATCAGGCCCTTATTTTTTATAAATTCCTTAATTTCAGAAAAATCATTTTCTCCTAATTTAGGAGACAAAATAAATTGACCCGTACTGGCTTTAGTGTTCATTAATACGTTTTGATCGGTCAAAGCTATAGAAATTACTTTATATTCCGATATTTCTGATATTTTAGCTACCAGCTCACTCATAGTTGAAAAATCTATGTCTGTTGTAATATGTCGGGTTAATGTTTGAATTGTCGGGATTATTCTTGGAATAAATCCGATACTTATAATTTTATCTCTAATGGCAGTTACTACCAGTTTTTGTCTTTCGGCTCGGTTAAAATCGCCTCCATCCATATTTGAATGCCTCGATCTCGCATATTTCAAAGCTGTTGTCCCATCCATATGTTGTACTCCCTTATCAAAATGCAAATTTTCATAGCGGCAGGTAAATTGTTGATCCAGCTTTTCTCCTGACATGGTTGCTTCTATGGCTTTTATTTCTTCTTCGGTTTTTTCGCAAGGATCATTAATTTTTTCTTCTATTGGGTAATAAGGATCATCAAAAGTTCTGGCAACTTTTACCTCTACTCCACCCAAACTGTCAATAATTTTAGTAAATCCATCAAAATCTATTGCCGCAAAATAATTCGGTTTAATTCCGGTCACTTGTTCTATTACATATTTAGCCATTTCTCCACCACCGGCATTTCCGGTAAATCCAGTTTTTTTATTCGGATATTTTTTATCATCCAGACCAATTACATAAGCTTCGTTAATTTTTTTATTTTCTGTTTCTTCTTGATTAATTGGTATCGGTACCCACAAATCTCTGGGAATAGAAATCAGCCTGACTTCTTCATCTTTGGGAGCAATCTGGGCCAACATAATCGAGTCGGTTAATTTTCCCCCCTCATGAGTCCCTCCACCATAACCCAACAATAATATTGAATATGGGGCTAACGGATCCGGTGTTGGTGTTGCTGTCGGTGTAACTTGAGTTACTTCTTCTTTTTGTTTATTAACTTTCACTACCATTCGGTTGTAGCTAAAATAAAAAACCACCATTCCTCCAAGGATTAAAGCTAATAAAACCACCGCCACCCACCACCAGTTAATTCTTTTTTGCATGATTTAGAGTATAACTCAATTTTTATCGACTTTCCCGTTTGTTATTTTTACTCCTTCATTTTGCAACAATTCTTCTTTCTTTTTACTTAAATTATCATCAATATGACCAAAATATCCACCAATTTCACCATTAGATTTTATTACCCTATGACAAGGAATACTCTTTGGATCAGGATTATTTCTTAAAGCCTGACCAATTGCTTGATATGCTTTAGAATTCAATTTCTCTCCGATTTGTTTATAGGTCATCACTTTCCCTTTTGGGATATTTTTTACAACTTCATAAACCTTTCGATAAAAGTTAGACATTTTGTTTTTGCCAATTTCTTAAAATTATTTCTGAACATTGTCTAAAATCATAACTGTCAAAACCAAGTGCCGACAAGTCACGTCTCGCTTTGTAAACTTCCTGCAATTCATGATACCTTTGTAAAAACCATAAATATGCCACTGGTGTATCTTGATTGTAACTCTTAAAAAACATTAATTTATCTGCAGTATTTGTAGGTAAGCAACTCATCTCTTCAATTGTCATTTGTCCTTCCTTCATTAACTCTTGAGTTCTTAAATCCAATTTTCTTTGTACTAACCTAACAAAAGCATGCTTAAAACCAAACTTACCTGGTTTATTTCTTTCATCATAAAATTGATTATGCTCGTCAAAACATGTTTCACCACGACTGATACCTGTTATACATGATTTTAAATGTCTTGATGATTGTTCATTCATTGCTTTTCTAATTTTTCTCCTTAAAATATCCATATTCATCTCTTCCAAAACGGTTCTTTTTGCTTTTTTATGAATATCTTGGTCACCCAAAACAAATCGTGAATTGAGTATTCTGTCTGGATAAATCCTGTTCTGGTCGCCTAAAACATACGACAAAACATCAGTACCTATTCTTACTGATACTGGTGAACCATTAATTTCTACATCAAACACATCAGAATACCTTTTCCGGTTGTTTCAATAAAAGTACTAGCAATGACCGAGGGAGTTATTATGTCGCCTTTCCCTTCACCCTGAACATACATTACTTCAATTTTTGACTGTGGATGTCTTTCTTTTTTACCATCACTTCCAACAACTATGGCACATAAATCTCTTTGAATTAAAAAATTCTCAATTGGTAATAATTTCTGTCTAGTTTCCCTCAAATAACTATCATTTAAGTCGCTCAAATACTCCTTATATTCCATTGGACCAAGTTGATATGGATTTCTTTCTATGGAATTCACCGCCAATTATATCATTTATTTTCTTTCCATCCACACCCTTTCATTTCTACTCCTGATTTTTCCAAACACTCCATCAGAAATTCTGTTGGTAAACCAAACATCCCCATTATTGATCCTTCAGAATCAACGATGCTTGTTTCGCTTTAAAAATATACTAATTATAAAATATTATTTTTTTATTTTTTGAATCTAGTGTAACTTTTCTCCCAACTGGTAAACAGATTTGTGGTGCTGTATGTCCAAAATCCAAATTTTGTATAATAGAAATTTCTTGATTATATTTCCTGACAATTTCTAAAATCATTTCTCTTTGGCCTTTTTTATAACTTTCTTTTTCTTCATCTGAGTTTTGTTTATCGAATTCCCATACTTTTGGTCGACCAACCAAAAGCCCTTTAATATTTTTTAAAATTTCTCTTTCACCGAAAGCCCGTAAAACTCTTCTAAAATAATTATGAGTAGGAATTTCTTCAGACGTTTCTAAAAACAAAATAATATTTTGGAAATCTTCTAGAGATGGAATAGGAACTCCGTGCCTTAATAATTCATCAACTGATTCAACACAACCACCCCAAGTAACCCCTTCATTATCATTTAATCCATCCCAATACAAACCATCATTTTTTTGATATCTTCGTTTTTGGTTTAAAGTGGATTTATCATTCCAGTCTAGACCAATATCATTAAAAATAGGACTTGATTCTAATTCAAAAACATTATTGTCAAATAAAGCATAGTTTAAATATTTAATAGTAAATTCATCCATTTCTTTTTGCACTGCAAACTCCGTAAAAATCATTCCGCCATAAAAAGAAGGAATACCACAAAGCCACAGGTGATTAATAAAATGGGTATTATCACTATAACCCAAAAATGGTTTTGGATTTTTAATAAAAGGTTCTTTTGGAAGATTTTTAATATAAGTAACTTGATCGTCACCACCAAGAGAGGCAATTACTGCTTTAATCTCTTTGTTTTCAAAAGCATTGATTAAATCTTCTGCTCGTTCTTCACCGCTCGCCCCGATTTTTTTAGTTGTTGGAAATTCTATTGGTTTAAGCCCAAAAATATCTCTCAATCTTTGACAACCTAATTCATAAACCCACGGCCATTTGCCCGGAGCAGCAAAAGAAGGGGATAAAATAGCAACTTTATCACCTTTTTTAAGTTTGGGTAATTTTACAAAATTCATAACTAATTCTGCTAAATAGTACCACAGTTTTAATTCTTCTTTTTTTTAAAGCTTACTTTTCATAGGTTTTGTAACACAACAATATCTACATAAATCAGACCGAATCCAACAATCATTGTGACCCTACGGAGAATCGGACTCCGATTATCAGGATGAGAACCTGATGTCCTAACCGTTAGACGATAGGGCCTTATTGTTAATTAATCTTTCAATAGCTTTTCTATTTTTCCAAGACTTAATTTGTTTTTCTCTTTTTCTTGCTAATGAAAGAGTGTCGAATTCTTCAGAGTATATCAAATTCCAAGGCAATTTTAATTTTGTATATTTAGATCTTCCATTATTGTGATAATTTAATCTTTCTTCTAGATTTCCAGTAGAACCGATGTAATAAGAATTATCTTTAAGTGAGGCTAAAATTAAGTGTAATACATATTAGTTTTCCTGACCGTTAGTCCCGACCTTTCAGGTCGAGGATGCTCGATTCTCGACTTTAGTCGGAATCGGCAACGATAGGGCCTAATCTACAACAACAGTCATTGATGTTGTAAAATAAGTCAGATGTATTTTACCAAATATCAGTCTTATT
>CAYOPC010000014.1:0-14907 GCA_964405765.1 uncultured Gammaproteobacteria bacterium
TGCCGTGACCATCTTGGCTACTTCGGCTCGTGTCCTTATTATACTAAATCGTTCCGGTTTTTCTACAATCTAAAAACTACCATCTAATTACTAAATTGGTGCCGTGGAGAGGATTTGAACCTCCATGGGTTACCCCACACCGCCCTGAACGGTGCTTGTCTACCAATTTCAACACCACGGCAAAGTACACTATTTTATCATCCAAAACCGTCTTTTATAGTAAAATCCTTACATAACTTATGAAATCTAACATTTCTGCCAAAGATATCAACTCCGGTAAAAAAATAATTGATAGTCTTTTGGTCAAAAATCCCCGGCTCCTACCCTTTTATCTTCAGGAGATCCTTCCGAGATATAAAAAATTCTCACCCGATATCAAAAAATACGGACTTTGGTCCTGTCAAAAATCTCTACCCAAAAATAAAAACATCAAATACGACAAAATAATCTTTCTGGCCAGTGGTTTAGCTGCTGCCGGTAAAGACAGTATTTATAAACAAATGGTTAATTTGGCCCCGGACATGTTTTTTAAAACCATTACCGCTACCTCACGGCCATCACGGGACGGCGAAATTAACGAAGTTGATTACTTCTTTTACCAAACTGAAGAATTCACCAAATCCCTCAAAAATAATGAATTTTTAGAATTCATCAAAAGAGGAGAGACCTATTACGGCCTGCCCAAAAAAAGTCTCGATTATGCCTTTAATCAACCCAAACCCATTGTTTATTGCCAAATCGAAATGAGTGGCTGGTCTAAATTAGAAAAATATCTTAAATCAAAAAACCTTAATGTTCTGATCATCAAAGAATTTATTACGCCCGATATGTCAGTTTCTGAATACATCAATTGGTTAACCGTCAATAGGCTAGGGGAGGACCTGGAATCCAGAATTAACAAATCCGGTTGGGAACTCCAAAAGGCCGCCGTCAAAGCCAACATAATTCTCACCAATCGTATTCGGGAAAATATTCCTACTCTGGATTACTTAGCCAAAACCGTTATTAACCAAATTATCGAATCAGCCAATCTAACCCATATTCCCAAATTCAAAACCATCACTGACAACCTGCCTCAAACCCAAGACATCCGGGAAATTATCTCCACCCATGATTCTTTAATCTGATTCCAAATGCTAAACTAATTTATGGTTGGCAATTTAACTCTTTATTTGCTTTCTTTCCTAGGTGTCTGGATCGGTTCCGGTCTAACCGTCAAATCAGTTGAGACTATTTCCAAAAAATTAAAAATTTCCTCCTTTATTGTTTCCTTTGTCCTTTTAGGTCTCTTCACTTCCATCGGCGAGATTTCTGTCGGTATCAATTCCCTTATCAAAGATGACCCGGAAATCTTCGTCGGCAACCTGGTCGGCGCCTCTATCGTTATTTTCATGCTTATAATTCCTCTTTTAGCCATTACCAGTAAATCAATCAAAATTACCCAAGAATTCCGCGGTTTTAGTCTACCAGCTTCACTGGTGGTGGCAGCTTTACCTTCCATCTCTGCCATGGACGGCAAAATTACCCGTATTGACGGCATTATGTCCATCATCCTCTTCTTTTTTCTCCTGATTAGTATCAAAAAACCCAAAACCATTAGTCCTAAAATCACTCAAATCAAAAACCACTCCGCCATTTTCAGACAATTTCTCCGGATGCTTTTTGGTATAACTGTAATTTTTGTCTCCAGCTACTTTATCGTCGAACAAACTACTTATTTTTCCCAGGTCTTGCATATTTCTCCTTTCATTATCAGTCTTTTAATCACCAGCCTTGGTACCAACATCCCCGAACTTTCCCTTATTATTCGCTCGGCTATTATGAAGGATAATGAAGTCGCTTTTGGTAATTACATCGGTTCTGCCTCATTTAACACTCTTATTTTAGGTGTCCTGACTCTAATCCACGGTCACGACATCAAACTAAGCAATAGTTATCTGACTGGTCTGCTATTTTTAGTTATCAACCTTATTCTGTTTTTCCACTTTGCTAAAACCAAAAACACTCTCTCTGTCAAAGAAGGTCTCCTTCTTCTTTCACTTTATTTTATCTTTTTAACCACAGAAATCTATCAACACCTGATTATTCCCTAATCATTCCCAAAAACCCGCTCACCAACGACAAAACTACTCCGAATAATATTGCCGGCAATAATCCGGAAACCGTAAACCCCGGCACCACCGACGCTACCAGCAAAACCATCAACGCATTAATTACTAAAGTAAATAATCCCAATGTCATTATATTAATCGGCAAAGTCAGTAAAGTTATTATCGGTTTGACAATCAAATTAACCACCGCCAAAATCACCGCCACCACTACTGCCACCAAAAACCCACTTACCTCCACTCCAGGAATCACATAAGCGCTAATCATCACTGAAATCCCCATTAAAACTAACTTGATTATTGTCTTCATATCTAAATTCTAACGCAAATAAAAACGCATTACAAATACATTAAAGAATTATATTCCTCTTTAATTTTTATAACTCTCTTTAAAAAATCATCTAAAACTCATTTCTGAGCGGGTAAGGGGAATCGGACCCCTGCCGAGAGATTGGAAATCTTTCGTTCTACCACTAAACTATACCCGCAAGTTTTTAATTTACCTATTTATTTTACCAAAGTCGGGCTTGCCTCGACGTAGTTCCGCTAAAGCGGAACGAAGTCGGGGATACAGGATTCGAACCTGCAACCTCATGGTCCCAAACCATGCACGCTAGCCAATTGCGCCAATCCCCGGTTTAATACGTCTCTGATTTTAATATAAAAACTAAAAAAATCCAATGCTTAAGTATAATCAACATATGACCGAAGTTTTAATCCCAAATACCAAAATAGAAACCAATAAGCCAATAATTTTTCTAGCCGGACCAATCCAAGGAACTTCAAATTGGAGACAACCAGCCATAGAGATCATAACCTCATCATCAGAATCATTTTTAATAGCTTCACCCTCAGGACGATTAACTTTTAACCCAAACTATATAAAAATTATCCCGCCACAAAAAGACTTTGATCACCAAAGAGATTGGGAAAATTACTACCTGGATAAAGCCTCAGTTAATGGAACCATACTTTTTTGGTTTCCCGGTGAAACAGAGCATAATTGTCAAAAATCATACGGAGCCATGACCCGAGTTGAAATCGGCGAATGGATAATTGAACGTAAATACAATCCATCGATAAACATAATTATCGGAACTAATGGTAAATTTTCCGAATTCAAAACCATTAGGCACGATATAGAACAAAAAATTCCGGAAATTAAAATATACGAGACTTTAGAAGAAACCTGCCAAGCAGCCATAAACACCATTCAAAAGCAATAGTTTTGAGGTGCCGCAGGAGGGAATCGAACCCCCACGCTTGTTGAGAGCACAAGATTTTAAGTCTTGCGTGTATACCAGTTTCACCACTGCGGCCAAATGTGCTCATATTATACAAGTTTTTATCAAAAAAATCCCAATGTTATAATCTAGTCTATGTTGTCTCAACCCACTTTTGTCCCGGTCGGCACTCAAGCTACCGTCAAGTCACTTTCTCCCCAAGAATTAGAAGAAATCGGTGTTGAGATATTTTTTTGCAACACTTATCATCTTTACCTTCGCCCCGGCGACAAGGCTATCAAAAAATTCGGCGGTCTTCACAAATTTACCCGATGGAACGGACAAATTATTACCGACTCCGGCGGTTTTCAGGTCTTTTCTCTGGCCAAAGATCATAATGGCGCCGGCAATTTAGTTAAAATTACCGAAGACGGCGTGGAATTTCGTTCTCACCTCGACGGCTCACTCCATTTTTTTACCCCGGAAATTTCTCTCCAAATTCAGCACAATTTAGCCGCCGATTATATTATCGCCTTTGATGAATGCACTCCTTATCCGGCCACCAAATCCTATGCCAAAAAAGCTCTTGACCGTACTCACCGTTGGGCTGTCCGATCTTTAGCCGAGCATAAAAGATTAAACCAAGAACTGAATCAAGATCTCAAACTTTACGGCGTTATTCAAGGCAGTTATTACCAAGACTTGCGTGAACAATCAGCCGAATTTATTTGTTCCCAAGATTTCGACGGTATTGCCATCGGCGGCGTCTCTGTCGGCGAACCCAAAGACAAAATGCGTGATGCCGTCAATTATTCTTTACCCACTGCTCTCAAAGCCAACAAACCAATTCATTTATTAGGTGTCGGCGAAATTGATGACTTATTCGATTTCTTTGGTCAAGGTATTACTTCCATGGACTGTACTTTACCTACCCGCATGGCCCGCGGCGGCCAATTTTTGCACCGCACCCACAATTCTACCCACGATTATAAAAATAAATTTAAAAGCCAAATCATGAACGCCCAATTTAAAATGGATCAAACCCCCTTAGATAACAATTGCCACTGTCCCACCTGTCAAAAATATGACCGGGCCTATATTCATCATCTTTTTAAAACCCAGGAATTATTGGGCTATCGATTAATGACTCTTCACAATCTGGCTTTTATGATCAATGCCACCCAACAAATCAGAGACGCTCTCAAAGACGGTACATTTGCTAAACTAAAGTATAATTGGCTTGGCCGACATTAGTTCTTTTTAATTTAGAAATTAGATATTAGAAATTAGACATTATGAAATTAATCTTGGTTACCGGCGGTGCCGGACATATTGGCTCCCATATTATTGAAGAATTAGTCAAAAATCCGGACAACAAAGTTATTTCTTTGGACAATTATTTTAACGGCAGCCAAGAAAATCATATTAAGGGTGCCGAATATCGTACCGGCCATACCAAAGACATTGACGAGCTTATTCCCGAAACTCCGAATATCGTTTACCATCTTGGTGAATATGCCCGTATTGCTCCATCTATTGAAGAACCTCAAAAAGTTTTTGACATGAATATTCTCGGTACTTTTGCTGTGGTTGAATTTTGTCGCCAAAGACAAGTCGGTAAATTAGTTTATGCCGCTTCCAGCACTAAGTTTGCCGCCGAAGGTCAGGAACGTTTCGCCAATCCTTATTCATTTACCAAAGCCAACAATGTCGATTTAATCAACTGCTACGGCCGTTGGTACAATTTACCCTACGCTATTTGTTATTTTTACAACGCTTTTGGTCCCCGGGAAAATGGAAACGGCAAATACGCCACTCTCATCGCCAAATTTGAGCAAGATTATTTAAATAATCAACCCTTAACCGTAGTTAAACCCGGCACTCAAAAACGCAATTTTACCTATGTCAAAGATCTGGTTCACGGCATGATTTTGGTCGGAGAAAAAGGCAACGGTGATGGTTATAGCCTCAGTAATCAAAAAGAATACTCTGTTCTCGAAATTGCTCAAGCTTTTGGTGGACCGATTGAATACGTCGACGGTCAACCCGGCCGAACCGAATCTGGCCATGCCCCCGACAAAGCCCGCGAGCAACTCGGTTGGGACACCACCGTAAACGTTCTAGACTACATCAAAGACTTTATTTCCTCTCATCCTAAAAAATAATCGATATATTTTGAACTTATTTTATACTTTTTAACCTATTTTGATAGTTAAAATTAATTAGCAGTCAAACATCAAGACTGCTAATTACTAGATAATTTTTTATTTTCCCTATCATAAGGGAATATTTAATATAAATATCTCCCTTTCCTCAAGGGGAGAAGCGGCGAAGCCGAGAGGGGTTTTGCCTGCTATAATACCTCACATGATTCCACCTAAAACCTTTTTAAGTATTAATTTTGGCTGCCGTGTCAATGCCGCCGAGACCAACCAATGGTCTCAAACACTAATTGATGCTGGTTTTACCCCTCTTGTTAAAGAGGGGCAGGGGAGATTGGACCTTATTCTAATCAATACTTGTGCTATTACTAAAAAAGGGGAGAAAGAATCCCTCAATAAGATCAAACTTTTAAGCAAAAAATATCCTCAATCCCAAATCTATATTACCGGCTGTGCCAATTTCGACAAAATTAAAAACCTGCCCAACACCACCTTATTTAAAAATAACCAAAAAGAAGACTTACTCAACCACCTAAAATCTTTTTACACTCCAAAAATAGGGGATAAATTCAGCCATACTCACAGGTATCTTCTCAAAGTCCAATCCGGTTGCACTCAATTCTGTTCTTACTGTATTGTTCCCTTCAAAAGAAAATATCTTTGGTCGCTACCGATTGACGATGCTGTTAAAACTGTTAATCAAGCCATTAAAAATGGCTATCAGGAAGTCATTATTACCGGAATAAATTTAGATCAATACCAATATGGTTTTTCCAATTTAGTTGAATCCCTATTAAAACAAACCGACATCAAACTCATCAGTTTTGGTTCTGTCCCAATAAATTGTATTGATAAAAAATTTATTGATCTAATTAGAAATTGGAAATTTAGATTTAGAAATTTCTTACATATTCCCATCCAATCCGGCTCCGACAAAATTCTTTCTCTTATGCATCGCCCCTACACCAAATCTGATATCTTAAACAAATTTAATCAACTTAAAAAAATAACGCCCTGCCCTATCAAGGGAAAGGTCGGGGAAGGGTTTAGTTTTGGAACAGATATCATTGTAGGTTTTCCAGGAGAAACCAATCAAGATTTTCAACAAACTCTAGACCTCTGCCGACAAATTGGCTTCTCCAAAATTCATACTTTCCCTTTTTCTCCTCGACCCAACACCAAAGCCAGAATTATTTTTGAAACTTCAGCCAAAATCCCCAAAAACATCCTTAAACTCCGCTCTCAGCAACTCCGAACACTTTCATCTCCAACTTCTCAATCCGTCTAGTATTACCACTTATCTGATGGCTTGAAATATCTCTAAACTCTCTTTGATCCCGAATCTCTTTAGCCAAACCATCCACTATATCGACAATCTCCGATTTCCACTCAAACATCTTTTGTTCTAATTCCCCAATTCGTTTATCCAACTTAGTATCAATACCAATATTTATCTTTTTATCCTGAACAGTAAATTTACTATCCATTTTTTTATCATAGGCGGTAAATCTATCATCCATCTTCTTATCATAGGCCGCAAACCTACTGTCTAGCAAATCACTTATTTGTTTTAAATCTTTTTGGTCCACACTTCATTATCTACGATTTACCATCTAAAATCTACGACTTACTTTAGCGACCAAAATACACTTCCATTTCGTCAAATACCAAGAAATTAAACGATACTTCTTGCCCCGGAAACCTGGCATTTTTACCCCAAATATAGGCTTTACCCACATCATCCCGCATCTGATTGGAAATCCTTTTCAACACCCCGTCTAACGTGGCCGTATTCTTAATAATCAACGGTTCCTTTTTATCCGCTTCACCGGTTCTGTCTTTTTTTAAGTAAACTCTCACCAGTCCCAATCCTTGCCAAACTTTCTCTTTAAATTCTTCAATTCCAACACCTTTCTCTGCACTCATAAAAACGACTTCGCCCCTATTAAGGGGAGATGTCCCGACTTTAGCCGGGACAGAGGGGTTTTGATCCACTTTACTCACTATTTCTACTGCCGGCATATACTTTCTGGTTTTCACTAAACCATCAATCAATCTATCCACACTTTCAATTTTTTCTCCCAATTGAATTATGGCATTTCCCAACCCCATTTCTTCGGCAATATCCACCACTTCTTCTTTATCAAAGGAATTATAAGGATCAATCACCTGAATTGCTCCTTTGTGAGTTTTGTGAACCAAAATTTTTGGCGGTCTCATATTTAACCTTATTCCCGCATTATAAAGTTCCTGACTCACCACATTTAACCAATTAATTCTTTGTACATCGGTCATCAATACCACCAAATCAGAAGCCCTGATAACCGAAATTACTTTTCGGCCAAAACCTTTGTTGCCCGCCGCTCCCTCAATAATTCCCGGTAAATCCAACATTTGAATTTTTACTCCCTTATACTCCATCATTCCTGGCACCACTCCCAAAGTTGTAAAATCATAATTTCCCACTTTCGATTCAGCATTGGTTACTTTATTCAATAAAGTTGATTTTCCCACACTTGGCAAACCCACTAACACCACTGATGCATCCCCCGAATGCTTAATCGCATAACCCATTCCGCCGCCACCGCCTTTATTCATTGGCCCTTCAAGTTCATCCTTAAGTTTAGCCAATTTCGCCTTTAATACTCCATGATGATGTTCACTCGATTTGTCGTAAGGTGTATCCCGAATTTCTTTCTCCACTCGGGATATTTGCATTTTAATAATTTCTTCTTTAGTCATTTGCTAGAATTACTTACTTATATTTTAAAAGATAAAAATTGCGAAATGTAATGAAGTCCGCCTTTGGCGGAAAAATTAGAAATTTAAGAAAAAACAAAATAAAAACAATTATTCTGTCCGCATTTCTTTTTTTTGTTTTTTCGATTAAACCTATTTTAGCATCCGAAAACATCTTCGGGCTACATTTAACCCAAACACAGGATTTATTATCAGCCAAAGACATTATTAACAGCTCCGGCGGTGATTGGGGTTGGGTCACTATTGTCATTCGGCTTGACCAGCTTAACCATCAAACCTGGCAGGATTTTTTCGATAACTGCCGAAAATACCATCTTATTCCCATCATCCGTCTGGCCACTATTGCTGACGATGACAACTGGAAGGTGCCGCAAAACTCAGATATAGATAATTTAGCCAACTTTTTAAATTCTCTTAATTGGCCCACCAAAACTCAACATATTATTTTATTTAATGAAGTTAATCACGGTCAGGAATGGGGTGGGGAAGTTAACATTAAAAATTACGTCGACGCCAGCATCTATGCTTCTCAAAAATTTAAAAGTCTCAACCAAAATTTCTTTATCCTCGGCTCAGCCATCGACTTAGCCTCACCCGATAAATCTCCTGATTTTATCTCTGCCAAAACCGCTTACCAGGAAATTTATTTATATAAACCGGAGTACTTTGACCACATTGATGGTATCGCTTCTCATTCTTATCCTAATCACGGATTTATCGGCACACCCAAAGACACTGGTCAACACAGTCTTCGTGGTTACTCCTGGGAGTTAGACACCATCAAGAAATTGGGGATTAAAAAAGAATTTACGGTTTTTATCACCGAAACCGGCTGGCCTCACCGTGAAGGCCTTAACAGCCGTAATAATTTTTATACCACCAAAACTACCTCCCAATTTCTTCTTGACGCTTATCAAATTTGGTCTCAGGATCCCAAAATTAAAGCCGTCACCCCCTTTATTTACAATTACCCCGACCAACCTTTCGATCATTTTTCCTGGCTCGATCAAAACGAACAACTTTATCCGGAATATCAAAAATTTATTGACCAACCCAAAGTCCCCAATGTGCCGGAACAAATTACCAGTTACCAACTCTACAAAAATCAAATTCCTTTTATTATTTTTGCCAATCATGAATACAATGGTCAAATCAGTCTCAAAAATACCGGTCAGTCAATTTGGGGCGAAAAAACTTTTTGTTTACAACCACAAGTTAATGACCAGGTAGAGATTACCCCTATTTGTGTCACCGAAAACGACAAAATTTATCCCAACCAAATCAAAATTTTCCCTTTCAAATTCAAAATTAATAACTCCAGCCTTAAAAAGATAACCTTATCTTGGGAAAATTTACCCTCAACTGAAATTATCCTTTTTTCTGAAAACTCAGTAATCTACCATCCCAAATTTAACTTAATTGAAAAGATTAAAAGCTTTTTTGCCAAATTTTGGTAAAATACCAAGTGTTTAATTACTTAATTCTAAAAAATTATTTTTTCATTAGTAATTAGTCATTAGAAATTAGAAATTTTTATTTGTCCTCATAGCCTCGCCTCGATTCGAGTCGAAGCGGGTCAGTTTCCCGATTTATCGGGATCGGCCTCTGGCCGAGGATAGAGCAGTCCCGCCGCTGCGGGACAGGTCGCAGGTTCATTAAAATAAATTATTTAAGTCCTCATAGCTCAGTTGGATAGAGCGCCTCCCTTCTAAGGAGGAGGTCGCAGGTTCGATCCCTGCTGAGGATACTTTTGTTACGCGCCTATAGCTCAATGGATAGAGTCCTAGTCTTCGGAACTAGTGATGGGGGTTCGATTCCCTCTAGGCGTACATAAAACTATTTTTCCTGTCCTGAATGATTCTTTAATGTTCTGATTTCTACAATTTCCTTATGTAATTTAACAATTCTTTCTTCAATATCCTTAATTGTCTTCACTATTTCATCATCAACATCATCTTCATTAATATCCTCAATATCCTCCGAAATCTCCTGAACATCTTCCTGGATATCATCGATATCTTTTTCCACCCCGGCAATTTTAATTTTAGTTTTATTAACACTCATCTGAATAAAAATCGACAAATATATCGCCTCCAAAGAAACCGCCGTGGTTAATATTAACAATATTTGATCAACCGAAAAATCAAAAAATTTAAGTAAAAATATACCTATAAAAATTAAAGTATGGGCTACTATGGAAGTTGGCGTTCCTATCCAATTAGTTAATTTTTCAGACAGCTTTTCTAGATTCTCCATATTTTTAAAAAAATTCCAACTAAATTTTCTTCTATTTAATAGAATTAATCAACAGGTGATAAAATATTATATTCTTTAACCAAGATATCTATCTTAATTTAAAATTTTTATTTTTAATTATTAATTAGTAATTATTAATAATTTTGGGTTGCTAGCTCAGTCGGTAGAGCAATCGCCTCTTAAGCGATTGGTCGTGAGTTCGAGTCTCACGCAACCCACATAATTAAAAATTAGAGCGGTCCCGATTTATCGGGATTGGTCGCGGGTTCGAGTCCCGCCGGACCCACTTAGGACTTTTCTGATCTGGCATTCCGGTATTATTTCTATAGTACTGGATGCCAGCTCAGAGGAGTCACTCCGCCGCAATGTTGGAATTGGTAGACAAGCACGGCTTAGGACCGTGTGCCGAAAGGCGTAGAGGTTCAAGTCCTCTTTGCGGCACCAAAATTCCCTCTAGTTTTTTAGAAAACATTAATCTAGTATTAGTTTATTAACCAAATATTAAATTAATGTCCCATCCTGAAGAATTAATAGACCTTCAAATTAAGATCAATTTAACCCCCGAAGAAAAAATTTCTTGTCAATACGATTATTCCAGAGGTTACACTTGTATTATCGACAATTTTCAAACCCGACAATCACGATTCCTTAACGTAGATCTATTACTGGAGAATATACTTTTACTCCACCTCAAGATGACGCCATTTCCACACGAGAAATATCAACTATGCTAATTCACCACGAAAGTTGCTTATCTGGCCAACCATGTTTAAATAATTTCCCCAACATTATAATTACCAGAAATAAACCTGATTTTGTCAACATAAGTCCAAGCCTCAAAATTATTTTTGACACCATCAAAAAAGAGTCAGAAAGTCAGCAAAACCAAGCAGCTTAAGCCTTTAGTTTTTTCTTGACAAATATTGCCCGGTTTCCGTATTTACCAAAATCTCTTCTCCGGTTTTAATAAATAAGGGAACTAAAACCTTCAAACCTGTATCCAAAATCGCATTTTTAGTTGCATTAGTCGCCGTATCACCTTTAACTGAATTTTCCGCCTCTACCACAGTATAAGCGATAGTTTTAGGTAAACTTATTCCCACCGGATTTTCGTCATAAAATTTAATTCTGTAAAGCAGACCTTCCTTTAAATAAACCTTATCATCGCCAATAATTTCTACCGGCACCGAATATTGTTCAAAACTTCTTGGTTCAATAAAAACATAATTCGACCCGTCAAAATAAGAATACTCCGCCTCATGAGTTTCCACCATTACTTCTTCCACTTTTTCTCCCGATTTATAGGTATATTCCACCACCCGACCGGTATATAAATTTTTTAATTTAGTTCGATAAAAAGCCGAACCCTTACCTGGTGACACGAAAGACGTATCCACAATCATATGTGGTTCATCCTGAAAAATAATATAAATGCCTCGTTTGAATTGTGATGTTGATATAACTCCCATAGGCTTGATTTTATCACAAAAATAATTTTAGAAAATATTTTAAACCCTTTGTCGTCCTACGACATTTCCCTTAAAAAGGGCAACATAGCATCCCTTTTTAAGGGAGGTCCTCAATTTATTGAGGAGTGGGTTTGTTTTTTGGCCAAAAAAAATCCCAGAGCATGCTTTTAGAGGAGCCACCCCGGGATCTGATAAGTAATATATCAAAATATTATATATATGTCAAATCTATGTCATGTTTACACATTAAAAGCCCCCATTTTCCATCTCGTCAATGAACTGATGCACTCCATTTGCCCAGGAACCATTTGAACTCGGACAATATTTTTGCATTATCAACTCCGGAGTGTTCAAGCCTTTATCAAAATACTCTCTTTTTAAATACTCCGCATAACTCTTGATAGCTAGCTCATAATTTTCAAATTTCAACGTTCCTTTTTTATGAATTCCATACCCCCAACAATTATGAGAATCTTCCGGCACCTTTTTGCACAAATTCGACTCTTGCTGAGCAATTGCCACTATCCAATAGTAGTCAAAATTATAATCTTGCGAAACTTGATAAATCAAATCGGCATACGGAGCCAAAGGTGACTTATATTTTTCTAAATATCTTTTTATTATTAACGGTCTGGCGTCATCAGACGCAATCTCTCCCTTAATCTTAATCTGATTTTTATCAACTTTAGCCTCCCCAATAGTTAAACTACTTTCCTGACTCTCGTCGGAAACACCCAATATTTCCGCTTTGCCAAAACTACTCAAATAAAATACCTCACCAAAGCCAATAAACACCCCAAATACCATCAGAATAGTACACAATACCGCCCTCTTTAATCGCTTGGGTGACCTTTTCATAGTTTATATCATGGTATCATATGAGCACTTATGAAACCAAACCCACCAATTCAAAAACTTTCCAACAAAACTTTCATTTTAAACCTGGAAATCTCGGTTGCTGATATCAAAAAAGAATATCAGGAACATCTAAAATCCTTCCAGGCTAATTTTGAAACCAAAGGCTTTCGCAAAGGCAAGGCTCCAATGGAAGTGGTCGAAGCCAACATTTCTCCCGAAAAAATCTTTGAAGAAGTGGCTTCTCATTTAATTTCCCACGCTTATGGCCAGGCTCTCGAAGAACACCAACTCAAACCGATTATTCAGCCACAAGTCAAATTTAAAAATGACAAACCTGATCTCGACCATGATTGGCAAATTGAAATTACTAGCTGTGAACTTCCCGAAATTAAATTACAACCGGAATATCTCAATCAGGTCAAAAAAATCAACTCCGACAAATCCATCACCGACGAAAACCAAAAAATGGATCAAATCATCAAAACTCTAATCAAAAACGCCAAACTTGATCTGCCTGAAATTTTAATCGAATCTGACCTTGAATCTCATCTTTCAAATTTGGTCAATCAAGCCACTCAAGCCGGCATCACTGTCCAGCAATATCTTGAAGGTCAAAAACAAACCATTGAAAGCTACAAGGAAACCCTTAAAAAAAGAATTATGGATGAATGGACTATCAACTTGGCCATCAGTAAAATCGCCAAAGACAATAAAATCGAGGTCTCTCCAGACGAAGCTAAAGATATTTTAACCAAAAATCCCAATCTTGGCTCAAATATTAATATGGTCTATTATCTTCTGACTCAACAAAAAGTATTTGATTTCCTCAAAAAGTAACTTTCTTATGTTAAAATAGGCCACTATGGCAGGTGGTTTTGGTCTTAAACAAAGTCCAAAAAATAAAAGTTTTAATCTCAAGAAAAACAATAGCGAAATTCTCAAGGAATTCCCCGATAACTCAATTCCTCAAAAGCCCAAACTCTCCGGCACTCTTTTTCCCGGCCAAAGTATCAATTTAAATCAAACTGAACAACAACCAAAAACTAATTTTACCCGGGAATTTCTCGCTAAAACCGTCAATCAAGAACACGCTATTTTTATCAACCAACACAGCCAGGAGATAAAACAATCTATCGAAGACCTCAGGACTGAAATTAAAAAATTAGTTGTCTCTACCCAAAGCTTAGATCAGGAAATCGTTCAGGCAGCCGCCCAAAATATCCCTGAAACCAATGACTATCAAGTCAACTTTCTTCAAAGAATTAAAAACCTGATCATTCAATTCCGCCAAAATATCGATGAATCTTGCGTTTGGTTGCAAAATTTTAATCACAAAAAATCCCGCAAAAACGCCTTCTGGGGTAATGTTCGAAACAAAAAGGGTGGGGGAGAACAATATCTCTTCAGTGGTGAACACAGTGTAGCTCGTTCCGCTAACTAAATTGTGACTCTAAGAGGACTCGAACCTCTGACCTGTCCCGCAGCGGCGGGACCGCTCTAACCAATCAGTTTTTGTGAGTCTAAGAGGACTCGAACCTCTGACCTCTTCGATGTCAACGAAGCGCTCTAACCAACTGAGCTATAGACTCCCACAAGTAACGGAAAGTATAACTTATTTTCTCTCCAAAAAAAAGAGGTCATCCCGATACTTCGGGATTAGACTCACACTCTTCATTTGACTTTAAGTTTTTCCTTGATAAAATCAAACTCCACAGCTCCAACTGTGCAAATTCAGTTCATTGAAAAATAATCTTTCTCCAAGAGAATAATCCGAACAATGCGTTCAGATTACATAAGAAAAGGGGTGTTCAAACATGATGGATCTTCACCACGACACTACCAATATTTCCACCCTATACCTACTCATTCCACTCTTACCAATTCTTTTCCTTGCCTGGGTATTATTTTGTCTTTTCGTCATTCCATTCATTTGGCCAGTTGAACCTTACATACCAGACGAAGAATAAAAAACCATAATCCAATTTCCTTCAATGAACTCAACCCCACACTTACTAAATTGATATTTTTATCGATTTTTCCAAGTGTGGGGTCCTATTTTATCTTAATTATT
>CAYOPC010000015.1:0-11579 GCA_964405765.1 uncultured Gammaproteobacteria bacterium
GCGGAAGGGATGGGAGTTGAAATAATAGACCTATATTAAAATTATGTTTATTTTTATTGGTAAGTTAGGCATTATATTAACTAGATGTTAGGCAAATCGAATGTTATAGGATGTTGACATGAGATTTTTAAAATTAAGCTAAAATATGCCAAAACCTATGGGATTTTTGGTTAGAGTGATTGGATATAGAACTAATCTATCCTTATAAGAAAATCAATTATTTTCTATAGTGTTCCATTTGATAATTTTTTTTTCAAAAAAATCGATCAAATTATATAATCCTATCCCCATAAAACTAATTACAATTAAATTTGCAAAAACAGCAGCAATATTCAAGCTATAATAATTAGAAATAATCAAAAATCCTATCCCCTTATTCGCAGTAATAAATTCTCCAACTAACGCTCCAATTATAGCTAAAGAACTTGATACTTTTAATGCTGAAAAAAGGTAGGGTGAAATACTTGGAATAATTAAACATTTTATCTTTTGATAATTACTAGCTGAATATATATCAAATAATTCAATTAGATTTTTATCTATAGATTTGATTCCCCTTAACGTATTTACTAAAGATGGAAAAAAACAAACTAATGCAGCGGTTATTATTTTTGAGTAAAAGTCAGAACCAAACCAAAGAACAAGAAGAGGTGTTATTGCAATAATAGGTATTGTCTTTAAGGTTACAGCGATGGACATAATAAGGTTTTCTTGTTTTTTCTTAAAAGAAATAAATATGGCGATTATTATACTAATACAATTAGCCAATAAAAATCCCAAAAGTGACTCCATTAATGTAATAGAACCATTAAAGATAATAATTTTATAATTTAAGACTAAAGAATTTAAAACTTCAATTGGGCTTGGAAATAAATAATTTGGAATCTTGAAGATAAATATAAATACCTGCCAAATCAACAAAAAAATAATAATATTAAAAACTTTTTTAATATATTTCATAATTATCATCTTAGTAAAGTCCTTATTTTTTTTAGATAAGAAATATAAATTTTGTTATTTTTTATAGTTTGATCCCTTTTTGGAAGATTTATTTTAATTATTTTTTTTATTTTTGCTGGATTTTTAGTTAATACAATAATTTTGTCAGATAAAAAAACAGCCTCATCTATTGAGTGAGTAATCATTATTATTGTTTGTTTTGTTTTTTGATGCATTCTAATTAATTTAGAATGAAGTTTACCTCTACTAATTTCATCAATAGAAGAAAATGGCTCATCCAACAAAAGGATACTTGGATCTAAAGCTAAACTTCTCAAAATTGAAACTAATTGCTGAGTTCCACCAGAAATTTCCCAAATATTTTTTAATGCGATTGACTCTAATTCGACCATTTTTAAAAGTTTTGTTGATTTATCTAAATTTTTTTTATCATCATTTAATTCTAATGGTAAAGAAATATTTTTAATAACATTTTTCCAAGGTAATAAATTTGCTTTTTGGAAACAAAAACCAATTTTTCTTTTTTTGAGAATTTCAACAGGATCAACACCATTAACTTTGACAGTACCTTGATAATCATCAATCAACCCTCCTATTATTTTCATAAGCGTTGTTTTACCACATCCAAAAGAACCTAAAATTGAAACAAATTCACCGTCTCTAATGTCTAGATTAATATCATCTAGTACTAGAAAATCTCTATATGATTTTGACAAAGATTTTATCTCTATCATTTTCTTATTCTAAGAAATCATTAGTGAAAGCTTTATCAATATCAATAGACTCAGTCATAATTTTTTGATTTATTAATTCTTTTTGCATATTTTCCCAAATATCTTTATTGGAAAATCCAAGCTTTTCATCTTTAGTAATAATTGGAACACTTGCTTGTAAATAACCTAATTGCGCTTCTTTGTTTAAATTTGGATTTATTTTTAATACTTCATCAATAGCTTCATTAATATTTTTCATAGAATAATTCCATCCTTCAAAACTCGCTCTTACAAAATTTCTTACAAGATCAGGATGGTTTTTAATCATATCTTCGGTTGTAAACAATGTATCGCCATAAAAATCAACTCCATAATCTCTAAATCTAATTACATTAGTTTCTTCTCCTTTTATTTTCAATAATACTGGGTCATTCATTTCATATGCCATTTTTACATCAACTTGATTTGTTAATAGTTGAGATACATCAGGAATCTGAGCAACTTCTTTTAATTTTGACCTATCTATTCCTTGTTTTGATAAAAAACTGTTATATAAAACTTCATCATTTCCATAAATTACCGCTATTGTTTTGCCAATTAAATCTTTTGGTGTAGTTATATTTTTTTCTTTTAATGAGATAAGTGCCTCTGGTGTTTGTTTGTAGATAACACCTATCGCGACAATAGGAATACCTTTGCTACGTGCCAAAATTATTTGATCTGCCCCGACTATTCCAAAATCATTTGCACCAGAAACTACCATTTGAACGGGTGAAATATTTGGACCACCTGGTTCAATTTTTACATTCAAGTTACTTCCTTTGTAAAATCCTTTACTATTTGCTATAAAAAAACCGGAAAATTGGGCTTGGTTAATCCATTTTAATCTTAAAGAGACATTGCTTTCCGTTTTTATAGATTTTGAAACTTCGTTTTTATTTTTATATGTAATAAAAATAATTATTAATATAAGACAAATAAATCCAAAACAAAATAGTTTCTTTTTCATAATTTCTATATATTAACATGTTGTTTATTAGTTATTAATTGACATATATCAATTAATATTGTAATCTACCATCAAATTATGTCATTAGAAATAATGTTTGGAATAAATGCTTCTGGAAAGGATAGCCTAGTCAAAGAATTAAAAAGTAAAAGACCTAATATCGAAACAACCACTGAAACTAGGTTATTAATGTATCATTTGGGTTATATATCTGATTTTAGAGCGGAAGCACCAGTAGATAAAGCCTCCTATAAAGCATTAGAAAATACTCCTCAACCAAAAGTAATTGAAACAACCAATTCTATATATAAGGAAAAATTAAGTGCATTTAGTGAATCAGAAACAGAATATTTTTTACTTTCACATTTAGTGTTCGCTTTAACTATTGATAAGGATAAACCTATATATTTAACCGACCGACCAGTTCCGCCTTGGTACCGGGATATTAGTCAAAAATTAATTCAAGTGGTGTGTGACCCCGACGAGATATTAAGACGTCGACTAAAAGATAAAGATACTGGGGTTCGAGACAGAGGTAATATGGATTCTTTAAAAGAAATTGTAAAACACCAATCTCTTTGTAATATCGAATGGCAAAAACTAATTGGAGGATTACCAGAATCAAGATATATAACCATAATAAATAATGACTCAAAAATAGCAGTTAATGAATTAGAAACTTTTTTAAACAAATAATTTATGAATATAGAAAAAGCTAGATTTAGTAATGAAATAAATATTTCCATTAATGAAAAAGTTGTTTATGACAAAAAAATTGCTGAGCAGACTGCGGGGATGATTATTGGAACAGGTTCATATGTAGTTAAATACGACAGACCAAAAGATGATTGGATTAAAATGCCTGATGGAAAGATAATTCCTTGTTATTGTAACTGCCGTTACATTAATAGAGATCCCATTTCTACTAGGACTATTGGAAATAATTTTTCGGCAATGATTAAAGATAAATATCCTGATGCTGAATTAATAGTAGGATTAGAAACTGCTGGTATTTCTTGGGGTTCTAAAATAGCATTGGATTTAGGTTTACCTTTTGCTTATGCTAGGGGAAAGGCTAAAGGTTATGGAACAGGTAATTTAATTGAATGTAATCCACCTAAAAAATTGAAGACTGTTGTAGTTGATGATGCTTTTTTCTCAGGAGAATCTGTAGATAAAGCGATTAATGCTATCAAAGATGAATTGGATGGAGAAGTTTTAGGTGTGGGTTTTATAACTAACTTAAATAACTTAAATCATAATGTTGTATATGAACAACTGTCCGAAAAAGGGATTGACTTTTGCTCATTGACTGATTACTCGTATATTTTATCAATTCTTCAAGAAGAACAAAAAATCAATAAAAGCCAAGCCTGTGAGTTAACTCAGTTTTATGATGATCCAGCTACTTTTTTGTGGAGTCCGAGTTAGTTAATATTAGAATATGGATATATTATTTGCTACTACGAATCAAAACAAAGTTAATCGAATTAGAAAATTAATTAAAAATACTGATATTAATTTAATATCTTTAGCCGATTTAGATTATAAAATTGAGGAACCAGAGGAAAACGGTAAAGATGGGGTGGAAAATGCGATTATAAAGGCCAAATATTATTATCAAAAATTAAAAGTTAAAATACCAGTTTTAACTCAAGACGATACTTTATTTTTATCAGAAGTTTCAGAAGAAGATAACCCTAAAAAAGACATTAAATTACCAGTTATTAAAAAATATGGTCAATTTACTGATGAATTTGCTTATCAGCACTATTCAGATTTGATTAAAAAGTATAATCCAGAATATTTAGACATGGAATTCAAATATGGACATGCTATTTGTGGAGAGAATTTTTTGGAAGGCTCCGGATCATCTTTACCTGGTCGATTATATGCTCAAATTAATACTACTAGAACCCCTGGGTATTTTTTGGCTGATATGATGAAAATAAACATCGGCGGAGAATGGAAATATTATTCAGTTTTAAGTGAAGAAGAATTAACTCAACAAGATTCAGATATAAAAAGATCGATTAACAATCTTTTAATGAAATTTCATTCTTTAAAATAAATTTTTGAGATTTTAGTGTTACAGGCTTCAAAACTGAAAAATTTTATTTTTTGTAAAAATACAAGGGAAAGTTAGGGATTTGTAGTTATACCACATAAATTATATGGAAAGACAGGTTAAATGCGGAAGGAGAGGGAGTCGAACCCTCATGCCATTTCTGACGCAGGTTTAGCAAACCTGTGGCTTACCATTCGCCGCATCCTTCCTAAATGTGTTTAAGTATATCAAATTTTTCCAATTTGATTTATTATATTAACAGAATGGATAAAGATAATAGCCAAAAAATTGTCAAGGCTCTTGAGGATAAAGATTGGAATGAAGAAAAAGTTTTATTTGAATGGAAGGCTCCGGAACGTGCTTATCAAAAAAAAGATCGTGATTTTTGGATTACTGTATTTTCCATCTTAGTCTTAGTTTCTGTTATTCTTTTTTTAATTAAAGAATTTTTTCTTATCGGTGCTTTAATTTCAGCCTTATTTCTCTATTACGTTCTTTCCACGGTTCCACCCCAAGATATTAAATACAAAATTACTAATAGGGGAATCTACTATGGTGAATCTCGTTATCAATGGGATATGTTCGACCGTTTTTGGTTCAAAAAAAGCCTTAGCAACGAACTGATTCATTTTGAAACTATTCTTCGTTTTCCCCGACAAATCTCTCTGGTCATCAATCTTGAAGATAAGGATAAAATTAAAGGGATTGTAGTCAAAAGACTCCCTATGATTGACGAATCTCCTAATTTTACCGATAAATTAACTAAAAAAGTTGTTTCCTGGCTTCCTCTTGAAAAAAAAGAACCAGGAAAGAACCCCGAAACTGAGAAAAAAGCCTAATTTTTGATATAATTCACCAACATGTACCCGTAGCTCAATTGGATAGAGCATTGGTTTGCGGAACCAAAGGTTAGAGGTTCGATCCCTCCCGGGTACACCACATATTTTAATAAATTATAAACGTTTCATTCTTTTGGTGGGATGCGCCGAATTGGTAAGGCAGCGACCTCGAAAGTCGCCGTCCGCAAGGACTTGGGGGTCCGAGTCCCTCTCCCACCGCTAAATTCAGGACGCTCGCAAGTGTTTGGGGGCAAGTTTCTTTCCCATCGCTAGAATTTAAAATAAATCATGAGTTTTAGAAAAATAAAACCCAAAATTAAATTGGGTAAAGAATATTTATTGTTTAAATCAAAAAAAATATCTTTTAAATTAAATGATTTTTGGAGATGGAGCGTTTCTAATCTTATGAGCAACGCAACAAGAGGACGATTTGCTGAATTTATTGTTGCAACAGCTACAAATATTAATCTTGATACTCCACGTGAAGAATGGGCGGCATATGATTTAATTACTCCTGATAATATCAAAATTGAAGTCAAATCAGCTGCTTATATTCAATCGTGGTATCAAGATCATCTTTCAAATATTTCATTTTCGATAAAACCATCGTTTTATTGGGATGCTGAAACCAATAAACAATCAAAAACAAAAGGTAGATATGTTGATGTTTATGTTATGTGTCTTCTTTTCAATAAAAATCAGAAAGATATTGACCCGCTAAATTTAGATCAATGGAAATTTTATGTTTTATCAGTAGACGAAGTCAATAATTATAAAAGAAGCCAATTGTCGATTACACTAAAATCACTTGAATCCCTTACAAAACCTGTTTCTTATGACCAATTGTATTCAGAAATAAAAAATAAATATAAAACTCTGTCCCAAAATAAATAGTGTTATAAAGGTAGAAAGGTTCCAGACCCCAATGCTCTGCACCGAAAGTAATACAATTAGATATGTTGATTGAAATATTAAAAAAATCTGATCTTAAGTCTTATAAAAAATTAATTGATGAGTGTTTTGATGGAAGTAATAATATTTCTGAATATGAAAAATATAATCCGGATGCGAATTATAGAATTGTAGTAGCAAGAGACGGTGACAGGGTTGTCGGAAGTATAACTTTTTATAAATTGGATTTATTTACATTTTCCTTTCAACCAGTATTGGAGGTTTTTAATGTGGCCGTTTTGAAAGATTATCGTGGCCAGAAAATTGCTAAAAAGCTTTTTGAATTTATTTTTGATTATGCTAAAAAAAATGGTTACAAATCTATAAACTTAACTTGTTTGGATACTGCTATTACAGCTCATAAACTTTACGAAAGTGTTGGTTTTACTAGAACTAGTAGTGTTAAGTATAATTTGTATTTAAAATAAGTTGAGTTATAAGGACAAAAGGTTACAGACCTACACCCTCCGCCAAAAAATAAGTCCCTCTCCCACCGCAGCGTAATAAATCACCAAGCGATTTAAACGCTGCTGGAACGTTTAAATTTCTGAAAGAAATTTATTACATCCCGCCCTAACTCTTTAATTTTGCCACCGCAATCCTTCCATCAGACACATATTTGCCTACTTTAAATTCACCCGACTTGTAATAGCTCACCTGACCAATTAATTTTTTCTTTTTTAATAAATCCAAAATATATTTTCTTTCATTATCAACTTTGTGATTTATTCTATGTGACACCTTAAAAGTTAATCTGGAAAATCCAAAACCAATATCTTCACTGCCGGCTCCTACCCAACTCAAACTTTCATTAAAATTAATTTTCTTCTTTTCTGTCCAAAATTTTATATCCAATGGATCATCAATTTTATCCACATCCACCCCCCAAAATCTCACATGGTGTCTCCTCCTCGGGCTATCACCAATTGGTTGTTGAAAACCAATATCTTGTCTTCTTCCAAATAAAAATAAGGCACTAAAGGGGGCTTTGGCATATGGTTTATTAATTACAAATTTATTTATCATCTTTAAAGAATTTTTTATATTTAATTCATCTGCTTCAAACCAACCAATTTCCTTAAAAGATTTTCTCAACTGGCGTTTAGTACCTACCAAAATTATATTTACCGGATCTACATACGACCCTTCTATCGCCGTCACAAAACGAGGAATTCTTCCCTTTTTAGAAATTAATAACACTGTTCTGATCAATAGGGGTAATAATAAATAAGAGGAAACGATGTAAGTTATCAATAACGCCACTAAAAGTGGTAACCGATTATCCAATCGACCAAAAATCTGGAACAAAATTATCCATCCTGTCATTAGAATCAAAATCCCCGCCATCAAATCACGCCAGAATCTTGTCATTACTTTCATTTTTACCAACTACCTCCGCCACCACCACCAAACCCACCTCCGCCACCACCGCTAAACCCGCTACCTCCTGACCAACTAGAATTACCTGAAGGTGTTGCTGATAAATTAGCTGCCATTGATGAACTGAAACTGTTTAAATCATGAGAAAAATTATTTATCACTACTCCTTCAAAATATTTCGGTGGTTCTACTCCCAAATTTTTCATGTCTTTAGATAATTTATTTACTACTCCCAACGAAATTGCCAATGGTAACATCTCTTCCAAAAATAAATTCTTTTCCATAATTTCTTCCCGCCATTTGCCTTTACCCAAATAATATTTTAATCCTTCTATTTGTCGATACAGATTATAACCCCAAGCTGTTCTTCGCGGTACTTTTATTGCCAAAATTATACTTGGAATTATCCCCAAAAAAGATATTATTATTGGTCCGGCATTACCGGTATTTTTAATGAAAACCGAAATTATTAAAAATATTGCCAAAAAATTTAATCCAAGTGCTATACCTATCCATTTTCCCTGAATTTTTTCCCAATTTCCTTCACTTATTCCTTTTTTTTCTAACTCTTTATACATATCCGATTTTAATTTTGGTAATTTTTTGTAAAATTTATTCTTCAAATCAGAAATTTCAATTTGATCGTCCCTTTCAAATAAACTTTCCCATAAATCAACTTGAAATTTGTTTAATTTTTCTGTTGTTTTATTTAATTTTATTAATTCATAATTAGTACTTTTAATTCCCAGTATTTTCTTTTTTTCTGTTTTTTTAATTTTCAAAAAACCCAATCTGGCCAATTCAACAATTTCCGATACTATATCGTGTATATCTATTTTTTGATCTAAAATTGTTCCGATTTCTGCCGGACTCAACCCCTTAATTGGGGAATAAACCAATGGTAAATGTGGTCTGTCAAATAAATTTACATTTTTTTCTTGTCCATTTTCTGGTTTAATATAAATATTGTCGGATAAATATTTTTTATCCCTACCTTTTTTAAACCAAACCCATATCATCAAAAAAGTTGGTAATCCCGCCAATAAATAGCCCCAATTACCTTCAATCAAGTTTTTTGTTTTCTTTAATAGCCCCGGTGTTTTTAATTGATTATTTTTACTAATCTGAACCACCACCGTTAATCCTTCATCTCCCTTAAAATCAGCTTGATTTTTATCAAAACTGCTTTCGCATCCAAAACACTCTGTTTTAGTGATTTCTCCAAAAGGTGAGATTACTTTTGCCTCAGCTTTTTCTATTAACACATCCCATTCATTTCCAGTTACATTCCAATAAATTTCCGGCCCATTTCCATAATCTAATACTACTTGGTCTGCATTATATTCAATTATATAATCCTTTTTACCCATTACCGTTTTATCAGCCTCTCCAATTTGTATTTTTTTGCTTTGGTTGTAATTACTTACCTTATAATCAACACTCAAACCATTCTCATCCGTTACTCTTAACACTTTTAGGTCAGCTCTGATAGTTTTACCTTTATGTGTGTAAATATATGGAATTACCCTATATATCCCATGTTTTGCCACCAAAAAATTGGTTTCGACTTTTTCTTTCACTGTTAAACTCAAATCCTGATTTAAAGTTATTTCTGATTCAAAATTATTAATCTCATAATCTGCCGCCCACACACTCTTAGTTCCGACGACTAAACCAATTAATCCTAAAAACAATAAACCCAAACTATTTCTCTTAATTTTTTCTAAAAATTTCATTAAACTATTATATCTTTTAACCTACCTTAATTTCAAAACTACCTTAGGTTAAAATATCAATATGATCCATGTTTTCATCGGTTCTCAAAACCCGGTCAAAATTAATAGTGTCCAGCTTGGTTTTACTAAAATGTTTCCTGATTTGGAATTTTCTTTTCAAGGAATTGGTGTTGATTCTGGTGTTTCCAACCAGCCCTTAAGTGAAGAAGAAACAATAACCGGTGCTATTAACCGTGTCGAAAATCTTTTTCACCAAGAACCGCAAGCTGACTATTGGGTTGGTATCGAAGGTGGTTCCAAAATTGTTGACTCTGGTATGGAAACTTTTGCTTGGGTAGTTATTAAATCTAAAAATAATCTTGTCAGTCGTGGTCGGACCGCTTCCTTTTTTCTTCCCAAGCAAATAGTTGAATTAGTTAAAGTCGGCAAAGAATTAGGTGAGGCCGATGACATTGTTTTTAAACGTACTAATTCTAAACAGGCCAATGGTGCTGTGGGTATCTTAACCGATGATGTTCTTACTCGAACCACTTATTATGAAACCGCCGTCATTCTTGCCCTTATTCCTTTCAAAAACCCGAAACTTTACTAATTTTCTTAATTTAATATAAAATTTGTTTGATGAAAATTATTCTCTTTCGTCATGGTGAAAAACAAAAAGTTGATTCAATTTTAGTTAGTGATAAACAAGAAGTATGTCTTACTGATTTTGGTATCAGTCAGATCGAAAAACTGGGTAATATCTTAAAAGAACGTTTTCCCAAATTAGTAAACTCTCAAATTATTTATTCCAGTTTTTATGCCAGATCCATTCAAAGTGGTCAGATCATTAAATCAATTTTAAATATCCATCAATTAAAATCAGTCGAAGAATTTGGTGAATTTAGTGCTTATTCTAATTATCAAAACCCCAAGGAATTTCGAGATAAAATTCAAGCCTACGCTATGCAGCACCCCGATTGGATCTCACCGGAAACCAACGCTTCGCTTAATAAAACAATTTCTACTTTTTTAGAAAAAATAAAACAAATTTCCCAGAAAAATAAACCAGAATATCTCTTAATTTCCACTCACGGTGGTATTATTCGCAACACCGTTTATTCACTTGAACCAAAATTTCGACCTAGTGATGATTTAATTGGTAATTTCAAAATTCACGAGGCAGGTTACACTATTTTTAATTTTAATGGTCAAAATTTTTCTGTTGATCAATTTGATGTTCATGATTTTTTAGATTAAATATGAAATCAAAAAATATTAAGACTATCGCCATTATTGGCCTTTCCGATAAACCAACTCGGCCCGGTTACCAAGTAGCTCAATATTTAATTAATCAGGATTACAATATTATTCCTATTAACCCTAATATTACCCGGGTTTTTGGTCAAAAATCATATCCTAATATTTCCTCTGTGCCTTCGGATATTTCTATTAATATTATCGATATTTTCCGTAAATCCGAAGGAGTTATCCCTGTTATTCAAGAAATTATCAAAAGTCACCGACACACCCTTATTTAGCTTCAGGAGGGGGTCAATAATCTCAAAGCTATTAATTTAGTCCAATCGCACGGTTTTGAAATTACTTCAGGTATCTGCCTAATGAAATTTCACCAGCAAAATTTTAGACAGTAATTTTCTTTCTCAAAGAAATCAACAAAAACAGGGATACAATTAAAATCATTACTCCCATTGAAACCAAATTACTCACTTTACCGTCAGCAATTCTCGGCCAAAACGCTTCCAGTCCAATTATTTTAAAATAATTTAAATGTTTAATGTCACTGTCTTTTATTGTCGAAAAAATCAACACACAGTTGTGAGCTAAAGCCGAAAATAAAAAGAAATTTAAAATACTTTTTAATATTTTTTTAGACATAAATCATTATACCGTCTTCCCATTTGACAAAAATGTTAACTAGAT
>CAYOPC010000015.1:11679-13487 GCA_964405765.1 uncultured Gammaproteobacteria bacterium
ATTATGATTGCTAATCCAAAATGGTTCAATCTTAGAAAATATACCGGTTGGGGTTTAACCCCAAATTGCCCTCAAGGTTGGGCATATATTATCGCCTTTATTATCCCTGTTGTCATTATTTCCAACTTAAATATTAATCTCCATTATAAAAATATTTTTAGTTTGATTATTATCGGAATTCTGCTAATTGATATTCTCCATACCATGACCCAAATTAAACAAGACGAGCGTGAACGACTCCATGAGGCTATTGCCGATAGAAACGCTCTCTGGTTTCTTCTTTTTGGACTTATAGCTTGGGCTTTTATCAAACAAATTACTGATCCGATTTTTATTGGCATTCTTCTTGGTACTACTGCCGTCAAAGCTCTCACTCAAATTTATCTCAAGGATAAATAATGTAGCCTTACACCCACCATACCCCATTTTACCCAAAACTTACTAAACCACCAACATCCACAATAAAATAAATTGTATAATCTTTTTATGGAAAGCAATAATCAGCAACCAATTACTACTAATATTTCAAATATAAGTTCCAATAAAAATATCTATAAGTATATTACTTTTTTTCTATTAATAGGCATAATTATAACTATTTTGTTTACATTATTTTCTAACTATAAATTCAATTCCACAACTAACTCAAAATTAAATATTTCTGATCAGGTTACTCCAACAATTATCACCGATTCTACTAATCAAAATGTTTTCATTAATCATGATGGGGCTATTGAAATAAGCAATGATATTTACCATCAACTTTTTTCTTTAAAGAAAAACAAGTTCTCAAAGATATTAACTCAAGAAAATTGTAGTGGATTTACCGGTAAAGCTGCTGCTATTGATGATAATGGGAACGCTTATATTATCTCCACTTATCCAGTTTTAGCCGATGACCGTATTGAATCTACTATCACCAAACTTCGTTCTTCAGAAAAAATAACAAAAATTAGTTTAAAAGATGATTCTCAGCCAGTGTCTTGCGGTTCCCCCTCATTTTATTTTTTAACCGAAAGCGGTCGTTCAATTAATGAAAAAGGTGAGACTCAAGAATGAGTTCATCTGTCGCTTACGATCTAATCAGGCTTTCTCCCGTCATTTCCACCGGTTTTTCAACCCCCATTATTTCCAATATCGTTGGGGCTACATCTTTTAATCCACCGTCTTTTACTTTTCCCTCAATTCCTAGAAAAGAAAATTTAACCGGATTAAATCCATGGGATACATCTACCTCACCATTTTCATAAAGCATATGTTCCGCATTTCCATGATCGGCTCCCACAATTACCACATAATCATTTTCCAGTCCCTTATCTACAATTTTACCCACCTCTTGATCAACCACTTCACAGGCTTTTTTAATTGCTTCAAATTTTCCGCTATGGCCCACCAAATCAGCATTGGCAAAATTTACCAAAATAAAATCATATTTACCAATATTTTCCCTTACTTTTTCACTCACTTCCGGAGCTGACATTTCCGGCTGTAAATCATAAGAGGGGACTTTTGGACTTGGCACCATAATTCTATCTTCACCCGGATATTCAGTTTCCAGTTGGGAATTAAAAAAGAAAGTTACATGAGCATATTTTTCTGTTTCCGCCACTCTTAACTGTTTTTTATTGTTTTTCGACAAAACCTCAGCCAAATTATTCACCACATTTTCCGGCAAAAACGCCACTGGTAGATCCCAACTTTCATCATATCTCCCCATACACACACACACACACACACACACACTAATACATATATATAAAACTATGTCATCAGTTATTACCACGACTACAGTCTTAAAGACTATAATA
>CAYOPC010000015.1:13497-14875 GCA_964405765.1 uncultured Gammaproteobacteria bacterium
ATCTGTCAGTTCTAAAATTAAACCAAATAAATGAATCACCCGACTTTAATAAACTATTTTTATCAATAATTGTCGGTTGGACATAATAATCGGTCGCATCACCTCGTTCATATGCTTTATTTATTGCTTCAGCCGCATCAGTTGCTTCAAACCCCTCACCTTTAGTCCACAATTCCTCGGCCATTTGAGTTCTCTCCCAATTGGTATCTCTGTCCATGGCGTAATATCGGCCAGAGACCGAAACCACTTTTCCTACCCCAATCTCTTTAATTTTTTCATTCAATTTTTCTATATAACCCAAAGCTGATTTCTCCGGTACATCCCGACCATCCAAAACTAAATGAATAAAAACTTTACTCAAATTATTATCTTTAGCCAATTTCAATAAAGCATATAAATGATTTACATCTGAATGGACTCCGGCATCCGAAAATAGTCCAGCTAAATGAAGTGCTGAATTATTTTTCTGACAATTTTCAATTGCTTTCAATAAAGCTGGATTAGTAAAAAAATTCCCATCCTTAATTGCGTTATTAATCATTTCCTGCGGTTGCCAGACAATTCTCCCTGCTCCCATAGTTAAATGGCCCACCTCGCTTCCACCCTGAGCTCCCTCCGGATTTCCTACATCATTACCAAAGCATTTCAATAATGCGCTTGGATATTCCTTTAAATATCTATCAGCATTTGGAGTTTTTGCCGCCATTATGGCATTGCCATAAGGATTGGTAGAATAACCCCAACCATCCCGCACTATCAAAATTACTTTTTTATTTTTCATGTTTTTTCTGAGATCTGATGAACTGAATAACTGAGATCTAGAATTGAGAAGTTTAACTTCTCAATTCCTCCTCAATTCTCATCAACCGATTATATTTACAGACTCTTTCGCCTCGGGTTGGCCCCACTTTTATATAAGCCGAATTAACTGCCACTGCCAAATCTACTAAGAAAGTATCATTGGTTTCACCGCCACCGCGATGGCTTGGCATGGTCATTAATCCGTGTTCATTGGCTAATAGGCAACAATCAACCGTCTCCGTCAAAGTTCCTGCCTGGTTAAGTTTAATTAAAATTGCTGTCGCTGCTTTCATATCAATTGCTTTTTGCCAAAGTTTTGTGTTGGTTACTGTTAAGTCATCGGCAATTAATGGAAACTTTCCCCTGATCGCCTCCACCATTTTTGGCCAATTATCCCAGTCAAATTCTGACAACATATCTTCCATGGTGGCAATCTTATATTTTTCCATCCATGGTTTGTAATAAGCAATTAATTCTTCTGAAGTTAATTCTTTGCCTTCAAGTCGCAAAGTATATTTACCGGTTTCTTGAGAATAAAACTCGCTGGCTGCTGCATCAATTCCCACTCCGGCATCCG
>CAYOPC010000016.1:0-11251 GCA_964405765.1 uncultured Gammaproteobacteria bacterium
TTCCTCAACCGCTCCAACCCTCATCCAAAAATCCCTACAAAGTTTTGTTTTTTATCACCTTAGGATTTTTTTAACCACGATTGGTTTGTTCATTTTTGTTTGGTTTACTAGTTTTGGTGCATTTACAAAAACCACCTTAATCAAACCAGAAAATATTGTCGAAGACAAATCAATGAATACTGAAATTACTCCCACCAAAATTGCCGATCCTTCAGGTTGGACAACATATAACTCAAAAGAATTAGGACTATCATTTAAATATCCAAACTCCTGGGGAAATCCAGAAATAGTCAAAGAAAATCACCAAGGTTACTCACCTTTCAGTGGGGAAGATTATTGCATTTACTTTTTTGTAAATCGTGATGTATCGGTTTGTGGTTATACTAATGATTATAAATATTACAATAGTCGACAACCTATTGGTGATGAAGAGAATTTAGACTTAGCCGAAGTTTTTAATCAAGAACAAGGGAATATCTTTTTTATTAAAAAAATAATAATCGATAATCAAAAAACATCAATGAAAACGGGACTCTCGTACATAGAAGAAGCCAGTGGTGTCCTAGTAACGTCAAACTCTAGATTTAGAGGTAAAACAAAATACTCCAGCCTCGAGGCTAGTGCAATATATCGAAACTTTCAACAAACCCTAAATAAATATTTTGATGATGTCGAAAATAAAGGTTTAGAGTCGACCGCAATTGAACTTTTAGCCGGACTTAAAAATAACACATCCAATGATAAAGAAATGGGAAAGCTATATAAAGACTATCAAACACTCTTGTCTAGTATTAAATTTAACTAATTTCTCCAACCTAAAACCTACCTACCACCAATTATTAAAAATACCATGGAAAATCTCCAACCAATTCCTCAACCGCTCCAACCCTCATCCAAAAATCCCTACAAAGTTTTGTTTTTTATTGCTCTAGTTTTACTATTTGTTTTTGTTTCTACCTTGATATTTTTATTCAAAAATAACAAAAGTAAAATTATTAAAAACAACCAAATTGATAATCAAACTAAAACTCTGACTGGCAACACTGCTCCCGATTCAGAAAATACTTTAACTATTTCTGATTTACAAATAAATTTACCTAAAGATTGGAAGATTTACTACTCTACCCAAAATAGTGCCAAGATTTTGACAGAAACCGAACCATACAAGGTTTATTTAATTGTCAGCACTGATAAATCTGGAGAAAATTCACACCCAGAAAATATGCCTAACAATACTCCATATGGTTGGGTATCTACTTTTGATTGTGGTGGTCCAATGGCTTGTATTGATGCCATGATTAATCGTAATTATTACCAATTTATCTGGAATGTAGAGGGTGATCAGCCAACCCCAAAAGATATTGGTGGTGTTTGGAGACCTAATCATAAGGCTCAAGAAGAAGACTTAATCAATATAATTAAAACTGCTAAACCAAATACTAACTTACCTTGGAATTCTTTTTCAGTTTGGTTTGCTGATTCATTTTTTCAATATCCTAAAAATTGGTCTGCTTTGACAACGGATTCTAGTAAGATAGAAATCTTTGACGAAAATCAGTCAAACATCATCACTATTTTTGGTGTTGAAAAAACAAAATCGACTATCTACACTGAAGAAGGAGAATTTAATCGAGTTTATGCAAGTTATTTCCAGGAGTCAGACACGTCAAAATATAAACAATGTTCTGGATTTTTTACTAACGCTCGTTTTTGTGCTTCGAAAGATTTAGGAAGTTCAACTAAGCCACTCAAGAGATATATTATAGATCTTTACCGTAATAACGAATATCACATTGTGTTTGATATAAAAAGTACAGAAATCACTCCTGAAATTGAAATGATCATTTCATCTTTCATATAACTTTCATTAAGTTTCTGCCCCATTGCTATCCCTTGACTTCGGTAGTAAAATACCTACATTCTGGCGAGCGGTTGGTACATAACTCGTTTACCCGCTTAAACTGCGTAGCTGTTGGCGGGCTGATTGTCTTTATTTTTTTTAGTAATTAAAAAACTTTGATGCCTTCCGTAAAACGAACCTATTGGGGTAAAAAATACCCACAACTACCTAAATTAGATTTAATTCAAATTCAAAAAGAATCCTGGAAAGACTTTCTCGACCGCGAACTCAAAGAAACTATCCAGGCCGTCTCCCCAATTGTCGATTACACCGGCAATAACTGGCAACTTGAATTAGGCGAAATTACCTACGATCCAATTAGTATCAGTCCTGAAACCGCCAAGAAGAAAGAACTTAATTATACTATTCCTGTTCGTATCAAAGCTACTCTTACCAACAAAAGAACCGGTAATGTCAGACAAGAAGATGTCTTTTTCTTAAACCTTCCTACCATGACTGACGAAGGTACTTTTATCATCAACGGTATTGAGAGGGGAGTTATCAACCAATTAGTCCGATCTCCTGGTGTTTATTTTACCGGTGAAAGAGATGCTGCTACCGGTAAGACTCTTTATAACGCTGAACTTCGTCCTAATAAAGGTTCCTGGTTGGAATTTTTCGTTGGCAAAAAAGATGTAATTTTTGCCCGTATTGATCGAAAAAAGAAATTTCCTGCTACTATTCTCTTAAAAGCTGCTTGTCAATTAAATGACAAACAATTAACCACTGAATTCGGTGATTTCATCTCCTCTACTATTCAAGCCGATATCTCCAAAACCCCAGACGAGGCTGTTTTAGAGTTCTATCGTAAACTTCGACCAGGCGAACCTGTAGTTATGGAAAATGCTCAAAAATTTTTCGAAGAAAGATTTTTTGATCTGAGAACTTATGAGCTGGGTAATGTCGGTCGTTACAAAGTCAACAAAAAATTCGGTTTCAATTTTGATGATTCCAATAAAGAAAACTGGGTTTTGAGAAAAGAAGATTTAATTGCCACCGTCAGATATCTTATTCAACTTCAAAAAGGTGAAATTACTCGTCTTGATGATATTGATAGTTTAGCCAATCGTCGATTGCGCCGCTGCGGTGAAATCGTTTCTCAGATCGCTCTCCGACCAGCCATGGCCAGATTCGAAAGAATGGTCAAAGAAAGAATGTCTTTAATTTCTACCAAAGAAAAACCGGCCCCGAGTCAAATGATTAATCCTCAACCATTAATCTCTACTCTTAACACCTTCTTCAGATCAAATCAATTATCCGCTATTTTAGATCAAACCAATCCCTTATCCGAACTTGATTTACTTCGTCGGGTTACTGTTGTTGGTATTGGTGGTTTAACCCGCGATCGAGCTGCGTTCTCTATCCGTGACGTTCACGCTTCCCAATACGGCCGTATTTGTACTGTCCGTTCTCCAGAGGGTCCAAACATTGGTTTAGTTACTTATCTGGCTCTTTACGCTCAAGTCGATAAATACGGTTTTATTCAAGCCCCATTCCGAAAATTAATTAAAACCAAGGATGGTTACACTATTTCTGACGAACATTACTATCTTGATGCTGATGACGAATTTGACAAAAGAATTACTCACTTGGGTATTAAATTCGATGAAAATGAAGTTACTAAGCAAGAATGGGTACCTATTCGTTATCAAGGTGAATTCATCGAAGGCCCAATCAATCAAGTTGAGTATATTGATTTAGTTCCTAATCAAATTGTTGGTTCTTCTGCTTCCCTGATTCCCTTCGTCGATCATGACGACGCTACTCGTGCTCTCATGGGGTCTCACATGCAGACTCAAGCTGTACCCTTAGTTTCTCCACGAGCTCCAATTGTAGGTACCGGCATGGAAGGTGCCGTTGCTACCTCCATGAATCGTAGTGTTTTAGCTAATCATTCAGGTCAGGTTACCTTTGCTGATGGCAATAAAGTAATTGTTGCTCTCGATAAAAAAGCCGAAGTAAAACACCATGATCAAAGCGAAATCAGTGCTGACGGTAAAACTGAAACTTACTATTTGGCCAAATTCGAAAGAACTTCACCCTATGGTACTTGTTACAACCAAAGAACTATTGTTAGTGCCGGTGATATTGTAAAAGTTGGGGATTTACTTATCGATGGTCCTTCAACTGATGGTGGTGAATTATCTATTGGACAAAATTTATTGGTCGCTTACACCGAATTAGATGGTTTAAATTACGAAGATTCATTCTTGATTTCCGATAGATTAGTTAAAGAAGACGTTTTAACCAATATCCAAATTTATGAATATCAGGCTCAAGTTGTGGAAACTAAATTAGGTTCTGAAGAATTGACCAAAGATATTCCTAACGTTTCCGAAAATGAACTTGCTAAGTTGACTAACGATGGTATCGTTATGATCGGTGCTATTGTCGGACCAAATGATATTTTAGTTGGTAAAGTTGAGCCTCGTGGTGAAAAAGAACTATCTGCCGAAGAAAGACTTTTACGCGCCATTTTTGGTGAAAAAGCTCGTGAAGTTAAAGATACCTCTCTTCGTATACCCAATGGTGAGGGTGGTGTGGTTATCAAAGTCGACATTTTATCTAAAGATGATGGTGACGAGCTTGATCCTGGTGTTAATAAAATCGTTAAAGTATATGTGGCTCAAATCCGCCGGATTCAGGAAGGCGACAAAATCGCCGGACGCCATGGGAATAAAGGTGTTATCGGTCGGGTCTGGCCGGCTTATGATATGCCTCGAACCGCCGACGGTACTCCGGTTGATTTAGTTATGTCTCCCATCTCCGTTATTTCCCGTATGAATTTAGGCCAAATTTTGGAAACCACTTTGGCTCATGCTGGTCTTTACCTCAATAAACGCTATGCTGTTCCGGTCTTTGAAAAATATCCGGAAAGCCGTATCAGTGATGAACTGGAATCTGCCGGTTTACCTCGCAATTGTAAAATTCAACTTTTTGACGGTCGCACTGGTGAAGCTTTTGACCAAAAGACTGTTGTTGGTGTTGGTTATATTCTTAAACTTGTCCATATGGTTGATGATAAGGTCCATTCCCGATCTACCGGTCCTTACTCATTAGTCACTCAACAACCTCTCGGTGGTAAAGCTCGTATGGGTGGTCAGCGTTTAGGAGAAATGGAAGTTTGGGCTCTCGAAGCCCATCGAGCGGCTCACACCCTTCAGGAAATGTTAACTCTCAAGTCTGATGATATTGAGGGTCGTACTCACGCCTTCCAATCAATCATTAAAGGAGAAGTTATTCCTGAACCGGCTATTCCGGAATCATTTAAGGTTCTTACTAAGGAACTTGCTGGTCTAGCTTTGGATATTTCTCCAGTCGGAGTTAAAGAACCTATCGAAATAAATTCTTCCGAAGAGGATTTACCACCGATAGATATTGCTCCCGAAGACATTGGTCCACAGGTTCCGGTTGAAGAAAGACTTGAAACTGAATCTGAAGGTTTAACTATTGCCGAAAATTCGGCTCAATTAGAAAATGAATTAAAGGAGGAACAATAATGTTTAAATTTAAAAGCATGATCGATTTTACCGGTCTTCAAATTAAACTCGCTTCTCCGGAAGATATTCTTAGCTGGTCTCATGGTGAAGTTACCAAGCCGGAAACCATTAATTATCGTAGCTGGCGTCCAGAAAAAGATGGACTTTTTTGCGAAAAAATCTTTGGACCATCACGTGACTACGAATGTTACTGTGGAAAATACAAAAAAATTCGTTTCAAAGGTGTTATCTGTGATCGCTGTGGTGTCGAAGTTACTGTCTCCAAAGTTCGTCGTGAACGTATGGGACATATTACATTAGCTGCTCCTGTTACTCATCTTTGGTATCTTCGAAATACTCCATCTCCCATCGGAGTTATTCTTGATGTTCCTCAAAAAGATTTGGAATCAGTTGTTTATTTTACTAAATATTTAATTACCGAAATTGATGATTCCAAAAGAAAAGAAGCTTTGGAAAATCTTCGTGAATTTTCTCAAAAACGTTTGTCTCAAATCGATATTGACACTAAAAAGAATATCGAATTTAAGACCAAAGAGACTGAAACTGAAAAAAAGGAACTTAAAACCAAAATTAAAAATAAAGACCAGCTTTCTATCGCTCAGGAAGAACGTGATGTTCGTCTCAAACAGGATATTCAGAAAATCGAAAATAAAGGTTTAACTGAAAAAAATCGGATCGAAAGTCTAATTAAATATCTCGAAGAAAAAGTTCAAAGTTTGGAAATTTTATCCACCCTGTCTGATGAAGAAAGTTTTTATCTGTCTCAATTTAAAGCCGACATTTTCTTCACTGCTCGTATGGGTGCTGAAAGTTTACTTGATGTTTTGGGTAAAATTGATATAGACGAAACTCTCAAAAATCTTAAAAAAGAATTAGGTAAAACCAGTTCTAAAATCAAGAAAAAGAAAATCATGTACAAAATCCGGATTCTAACCGGTATGAAGGATAACCAGATCAGTCTTAAATCCATGATTATGACCCATATCCCCATTGTTCCACCGGATTTACGTCCTATGGTTCAGCTTACCGGTGGTCGTTTTGCTACCTCTGATTTAAATGACTTATATCGTCGTCTGATCAACCGCAATAATCGTCTCAAAAAGTTACTTAAACTTGGAGCTCCGGAAATTATTTTGCGTAACGAAAAACGCATGTTACAGGAATCTGTTGATATTCTGATTGATGCCCAAAAGAGTTCCAAAAACAAACGTAAGAGTACCAAACGGGTACCTCGTTCGCTTTCCGATCTCTTAAGAGGTAAAAAAGGTCGTTTCCGCCGTAATTTACTGGGTAAGCGCGTTGACTATTCTGGTCGTTCAGTTATTGTTGTTGGTCCGGAACTTAAACTTGATCAGGTTGGTTTACCCAAAGAAATCGCGCTTGAAATGTTTAGACCCTTCGTTCTTCGCGAACTTATGGCGACAAATATTGCTCCCAACATCAAAAGTGCTAAAAACTTAATTGATCACCGAGTCACCGAGGTTTATGATATTTTGGAAAAGGTTACTGAAGATAAATATGTTTTGCTTAACCGGGCTCCCACTCTTCACAAACTTTCAATTCAGGCCTTTAAACCGGTTTTAGTTGATGGTTTAGCTATCCGCCTACATCCATGTGTCTGTAAAGGTTTTAACGCCGATTTCGACGGCGATCAAATGGGGGTTCATTTACCTCTTTCTGATGCTTCTCAAAAAGAAGCCAGAAAATTAATGTTGCCATCACGCAACTTACTTAAACCAGCTGATAGTAGTCCTATTTCCATTCCTTCACAGGGTATGGCTGTGGGTTGTTATTACATCACTTCAATTCGTTCTCAGGATTTAGCCAAAGAAGCTGACCAGGATTTTAAAGAATTACCTATCTTTGCTGATAAAGGTGAAGTCGAATTAGCTTATCAATCTAAGAAAATCGAACTTCGTCAACTGGTCGCTGTCAGAATTGATGGTCAAATCATTAAAACCACTTTTGGCCGCATTTGGTTCAATAAAATTCTTCCCAAAGAATTTGGTTACGTTAACGAAGCCATGGCTGGTTCCAAAGCTCTTAACGATTTGGTCGTTAAATCTCTTGACGTTGCCGGTCGGATTAAAACAGTCAAATTAATTGATTCTCTCAAGGACATTGGCTTTAAAGGTTTCACTCTTTCCGGAATTTCACTTTCTATGGAAGATTGTGGTTATTTACCTCAAAAAGAAAAAATTATTACTGGCGCCAACAAACAGGTTGCCGAAATTGAAGATAATTATAAAATGGGTCTTATCAGCAACGACGAGAAAAAACGTCTGTCCCAAAACGTTTGGTTGGAAAAAACCGAAGAAATTGCTGAAAAAACCTGGGCCACATTGGATATTGATTCTCCCATTCGTATCGTTTCCAACGCTGGTATTAAGCGGGCTTCTAAAGATCAGATTAAACAGCTTTCCGGTATGCGCGGACTTATGGTCGATCCTACTGGTAAAATCGTTCAACTTCCCACCAAATCTAACTTCCGTGAAGGTTTGTCGGTTTTTGAATACGTTACTGGTGCTCGCGGTACTCGCAAAGGTTTAGCTGATACCGCTCTTAAAACCGCTGATGCTGGTTACTTAACTCGTCGTTTGGTTGATGCCGCTCATACTTCCATTATTCGTATGGATGATTGCGGTACTGACAAATTCATTACTATTGAAGCTAACGACAAGGGTCGTGAAAGATATTTTACTCGCCGTATCTTAGGTAGAATTTTAGCCAATAACCTTATTGATCCCAAAACCAAAAAGGTTATTTTAACCAAAGGCGAACTTCTTGATGATCAAGCCGTTAAGTTGATTGAAAAAGCTGAAATTCAATCAGTTGATATTCGTTCACCCTTAACCTGTGCCGCTGAAACCGGTCTCTGCCGTCAATGCTATGGTTGGGATCTTTCCAGCCGAAAAATGGTTGACATTGGTGTTCCGGTTGGAGTCATTGGCGCTCAATCTGTCGGTGAACCTGGTACTCAGCTGACTCTTCGTACCAAACACACTGGAGGTGTTGTCGGTGTTGACGTTACTCAAGGTTTACCTCGGGTTCAGGAGCTTTTTGAAATTCGTATGCCCAAACTTCCTTCACCTTTAGCCGAAATTTCGGGAAAAGTTAAAGTTAAGGAAAATATTGATGGTTACGAAATTAAACTTAGTGGTAAAGATGATGATAAAGTCACCAAAACTATTACTTATATTTTACCTTCTAACGCTAATCTCTTAGTTGCCGATGGTGATTTGGTTGCCAAAGGTACTCAACTTTCTTCTGGATCCCTCGATGTCAGAGAAATTATGGAAATCAAAGGTATCGAAGCTGCTCAAAAATATCTTATCAACAATATCCAGGGTGTTTATGAGTCGCAGGGTATTACTATTCATGACAAACATCTTGAAGTTATCGTCAAAGAAATGAGCGGTAAGATTAAAATTGAAGACCCGGGTGATACTATCTTCCTTTATGGTCAAATTGTTTCTTTAGCTGCCTTTAATGCTGCTAATGAAAAGGCCAAAGAAAAGAATAAAGATGCTAAACCGGCTAAAGGTAAAAGAATTCTCTTAGGTCTTATCCAGTCAGCTCTTACTACTGGTTCGTGGTTATCTGCTGCTTCGTTCCAACAAACAACCAGTATTTTAACCGAAGCTTCCTTATTGGCTGAGGTCGACGACTTGATTGGTCTTAAGGAAAATGTTATTATCGGACGTCTAATTCCGGTTAGTAAAAACCAGTCTGCTGAATAATTATGGTTTTTATTAAAAATGAAAGGTCAAAAACTTTATAACTTTAAACTTTCTACTTTATAAACTAATTTATGCCAACATTTAATCAACTCATTAAGAAAGGCCGTCATGTCAGAGTCAAAAAACTCAAAACTGGCGCTCTTCGGGACAATTTTAATACCATTAATAATCGTTTTACCAAAACTATTAACCCGGTTAAAAAGGGAGTTGTTACTGTGGTCAAAACCATGACTCCCAAAAAACCCCATTCGGCTTTACGTAAAATTTGTAAAGTTAAACTAAGTAATCGTAATTTAGTTACTGCTTATATTCCTGGTATCGGCCACAATCTGGCGGAACACAGTATCGTCTCTATTCGTGGTGGTCGTGTCCGAGATTTACCAGGTGTCCGTTATCACGTTATTCGTGGTAAATACGATGCCGGTGCCGTTACTGGTCGTTTACAATCCCGCAGTAAATATGGTGCCAAAAAACCTAGCACCAAAACCGCTTAATTACTATTTAACTACTTACTAAAAGCTAAAAGCTAAACAACTAAATTATGTCCAGAAAAGGAACCAGTAAAATCAGAAAAGTTGAACCGGATGCTATCTACAACAGTCTTTTGGTTAGCAAAATCATCAATGCTACCATGAAAGATGGCAAACGCAATGCTGCTGAAAAACAAATATACCTTGCTCTTGAATTAATTAAAAAAGATTTTCCCAATGAGTCGGAGCTTGAAGTTTTGGAACGGGCCATGGAAAATATTAAACCCAAAATCGAAGTCCGTCCTCGCCGTATTGGTGGTGCCGTCTATCAAATTCCCACTCCAGTCAGAGGTAGTCGTCAAAATTCTTTAGCTATTCGTTGGTTAATCAATTCTTGCCGGGCTCGCAGTAATAAGCAATATCACTCTTTTGCTCAAAAAGTTGTCGCTGAATTAAACGACGCTCTCAGTAATAGTGGTTCCGCTGTTGCCAAAAGAATGGAAGTTGAACGCATGGCCGAAGCCAATAGGGCTTTCGCTCACCTGCGTTGGTAATTTTCTCTAAAGATTTTCAAAATGCCTCGGTTATCCGGGGCATTTTTAGTTCAAACCATATCTCTTTACTTCTTGCTTTAATTTTGGTTTTTAGTCATACTTAATTATATATGTCTATCTTTTCCAAGTCTAAAGTCGTTATTTGGCCCAAAGGTAAGTCAGTCGAAATTTATTTCAATCGTAAAGATAATAATTTTTTTAGTCTTGACCTTAACCTTTGGTCAGAAAAACTACCAAAAGATTTAGAGAGTCTTGTTTTTTTCTTGCGCCAAAACAAAATTACTTCTGTTTCTGTTCTTATCCCTGATGATGTTGCTATTACCAAATCATTTGTTTACGATACCAAAATCGAATCTATTGATATCAAAGAAGTCATTGGCCTCGCCTCAGGTTTTATTAATTTTAAAATTGATCCAGACTCTATTAATTATTCTCTTATCCAAGCCGAAGATAAAACCATTATCAATGCTATTATTTACGACAAATTTAAATTTGATCAATTAAAAAATAATTTAACTCAACTCGGTCTTCAAATCAATTTTTACCAACCAGTATCAGCCGCCCTTTCCCATATTTTTTCCACTATCTGTCTTAGTGAATTTTTCCTGATTTATCCGCTTAACGAACACGAATACACTCTTCTTTTATCCAAAAATAATCAAGTCTATTTAACTTCAAATTTTAAGGGTCCTGACTTGGATATCCAAAAAACTATTAACTATGCCCAGCTTTATTTCAGCAATCCGGTAAAAAAAATTTATGTTCCGGATAATCGGGAAGTTGAAATAGTTACTTCTACTGAAATGGAAAAAACACCCTATAACGAAAGCCAAATTGTTCAAAACTTTCATCTTCCAGCCAATCTCCCTGTACCGGTCGTTAGTTCTCTAAGTGGTATAATTAAACCATCAACCGATATTAATTCACTAAAAACCCAAATGACACCTAAAAAAAATCTTCTCCCCATCATCGCTGTGGCTATCTTTTCTTTTGCCATAGTTTCTTTCCTTGTCTACTACTTCATGACCAATAAAAATAATTCAACTGAACCTATCGAAAATAATCCTCAAAGCGAAAACATCACCCC
>CAYOPC010000016.1:11351-14763 GCA_964405765.1 uncultured Gammaproteobacteria bacterium
ATAAGTTCTTTCAAACCACCAAGCAGGCCAGACCCCGATGTAATGATGACGTAAATTATCACCGCAGTAAAAACCACTATCAGTACTTTACCAACAGCCCAGAAGTTATCTTGTACCTGCAGTTGGCGACCACAAAGTTTTTCCAGATTACTCTGGTTATCTTTGTCATAGTCGCTTCTCCAACCACCACTCATCAAACTCCCTCCTTTCTGTCAAAGTACCAAACGTAACAAATTTTTTGGTTTATCGCTTCGACAAACCACATTCGAAGCTGTATCTCTTGTATAAGTTTATCCTAAGCGATAAACCACCGTATTTTACCACAAAATTACTAAAAATAAATTTTTTCCAAAAAAATCCCCCAGTTAAACGCTTTACTCATTCGCAGACTCACATCTGTAAACTTTCAAGTGTTCAACCGAGGGGTCGTAGTTACTTCATTTGCATTGCTTCAGCATCTGCTTTGGCCCGGTCATAGATCTTCTGCCCAATGGTATCCATCTCCTCGGAAGTCAGATAGAAAGCCATGGCGTCAAAGATCGCGCTCTTGCCCAGGCCGTCGCATTCGTCTCCGAAATCGCTGAGACGCTTGGCTTGACAGGCCACAAACTCATTGCCGCTCTTTCTCATGACGACCGACTCGGTAGCCATCGCCCGACTCTCCACCGGAGCATCACCGTAGATAATCCTTTGTGCGTCGGCATGGTTGTAGCCGGTGACCGCCCCGCGGGATGTTACGGTAGTTGGGGTTGTCAGCACCTAAACTTGCACTAACTACCCATTTTGACTTACAATGAAGCCATATGAAACTTTTAATTACAGGCGGTTTGGGGTTTATTGGTTCAAACTTTATTAAACACTGGTTTACGGCTCACCCCAACGATTCCATTATCAATCTCGACAAAATGACTTATGCTGCCAATCCGCGAAATTTAACCGAATTTGAGGGTAAATTAAATTACCAATTTATCAAAGGCGATATTTTAGACGAAATTACCGTCGACAAATTAGTCTCTCAGATTGACACTATTGTCCATTTTGCCGCTGAATCGCATGTTGATCGTTCCATTGATGACCCTTCGCTTTTCGTTCGTACCAACGTTTTGGGTACTTACAATCTTTTAATGGCTGCCAAAAAGTACAACAAAAGATTTCATCATATTTCCACTGATGAAGTTTTTGGTTCTATTGAAATGGGTTCAGACGATCAATTTAACGAATCTACTCCTTACGACCCCTCCAGTCCCTATTCTGCCTCCAAAGCTTCTTCCGATCATTTAGTCCGATCTTTCCATAAAACCTTTGGACTTCCCGTCACTATCAGTAATTGTTCCAATAATTACGGTCCTTATCAACATCCCGAAAAAATGATTCCCCGTTCCATCACTAATCTTCTGACTGATCAAAAAATCAAAGTTTATGGTCAGGGTTTAAACTTCCGTGATTGGCTTCACGTGGAAGATCATTGTCGGGCTATTGAGCTTATTTTATTAAACGGAAAAATCGGCCAAACTTATTGTATCGGCGGCTTAAAAAAAGGCACTTCCAATATGGAATTAGTTAAACTTATGCTCAAGCTTATGGGTAAAGATGAATCTTCCCTCGAATACGTCGCCGATCGCCCAGCCCATGACAATTATGCTGTAAATTGGGATAAAATTAATCGTGAATTGGGTTGGGAGCCAAAATATGACCTGGAATCCGGTCTTAAACAAACTGTTGACTGGTATACCGCCAACACTTCCTGGTGGCAGGAAACCAAAGCCGAAGCTGAAGAATTTTACAAAAAATTAAATAGTCCTAAAAAATAAATTACAAATTATTTCCCCGTCTTGTCAAAGAAGGGGACAAAAGGGGAAGATTGAAAAATGAACTTTATCAAAAGTCCTAAAATCGACGGCATAGTTACCATCGAACCTCAAGTTTTTTCCGATGATCGAGGTTTTTTTATGGAAACCTATTCCCAAAAACTTTTTGCCGACAATGGTATTGATGTCGATTTTGTTCAAGATAATCATTCTCATTCTTCTCAAGGTGTCCTTCGTGGTCTTCATTTTCAAAAGCCGCCTTATGCTCAAGCTAAATTAATTCGTGTCACTCAGGGTGAAGTTGTTGATGTTGCGGTTGATTTGCGGCCTGATTCTCCGACATTTGGTCAATGGGAAACTTCCCATCTTTCCGCCGATAACAAAAAGATGTTTTTTGTTCCTACCGGTTTTGCTCATGGTTTTTATGTCATCAGCAAAACCGTCGATTTTCAATATAAATGCAGTAACTATTACAACAAAGAATCCGAAGGTGGTCTTTTGTGGAACGACTCAGATTTAAACATTTCTTGGTTTGTTAACGGTCAGCCAGTTTTATCTGCCAAAGATCAAGCTTGGCCAACTCTTTCCCAAGCCAAAGAAGAGTTAATGGGACTTAATTGGTAAAGTTATTATTTTAGTCTCCCTTGTCAAAGGGAGAAACGGCGACAGCCGAGAGGGATTTTATGAAACAAAAAATAATTGGTACTGGTTTATCAGGTTTAGTTGGTTCCCGCCTTGTTGAACTTTTGGGTGATAAATATGAATTTGTCGATTTTTCTCTTGATAGTGGTGTTAATATTTTAGATAAAGAAAGTTTAACTGCCGCTTTTGCTAAAAATTCCGATGCTGTGGCTATTTTACATATGGCTGCTTTTACTGACACCAATAGTGCTTGGGAACAAAGAGGGGACAAGTCCGGCATTTGTTATCAACTCAATGTTGAAGGTACTCGCAATATTTTGGAATTAACTAAAAAAAATAACCAATATTTTATTTATATTTCCACTGATTTTGTTTTTGACGGTGCTAAGACCACTCCTTATACCGAAGACGATATTCCCAATCCCATTGAATGGTATGGTGAAACCAAATATTTAGGTGAAAAAGTCGTTACTGATTCTGGTTACCAGTCCGCCATTATTCGGATTACTTATCCGTACCGATCTAACTTTGCCAATAAACCAGACATTATTCACAAAGTTTTAACCAAACTTCAAAACGGTGAAACTGTAAAAATGTTCTCCGATCAAATTTGTACTTACACTTTTATTGATGATATTGCCTATGGTCTGGATAAATTTTTAGCCAATAAATATTCCGGTATTTATCATTTGGTCGGTTCTTCCTCACACTCTCCCTATGAAATGTCTAAATTAGTTGCCCAAACTTTTGGTTTTGACCAAGATTTAGTTCAACCATCCAGTTTGGAAGAATTTATTAAATCACAGCCCGAGGGAAGTCGTCCTTGGCAAAAAACTTTAATCACCTCCAATCAAAAAGTCAAAGATTTGGGAATTCAAATGAAAACTTTGGAAGAAGGATTGATTGAAATAAAGAAACAAATATAAATTAGAAATTAGTCATTAGAAATTAGAAATTAATTT
>CAYOPC010000017.1:0-13893 GCA_964405765.1 uncultured Gammaproteobacteria bacterium
ATATGAAAGATATTGATGAGGCATCATTGAAAGTAAAATTGGGGGCAGAAAAAAGGAGAACTCAGAGTGATGAGGATAAATTAATGACGGCTTATCATGAGGCGGGACATGCGATTGTAAATTATGTGGAAGATCTGGACCCGGTGTCAAAAATTTCGATCATTTCACGGGGGATGGCATTGGGATTTACTTTGGTACCGCCCCAAAAAGACATTATTCATCAAACAAAAAGTAAGTTGATTAAACAAATGGCGATGGCGATGGGGGGGCGGGCAGCAGAGGAGCTTATTTTTGGAGATATTACCACCGGGGCGGCAAGTGATATTTCGCATGCTACCGGTATTGCTAGAGATATGGTGGTGGAATGGGGAATGTCGGAATTAGGTCCGGTTAATTTGGGTCCACAGGTTGATGTGAATGATTTTGGTAAAGCTTATATGGAACCGGCAAAAATTTCGGACTCGATGCAGGCAAAAGTGGATGAGGAAATTAAAAAATTAGTTAATCAGTCGATTGATGAGGCGAGAAAAGTGCTGAAGAAGAACAAAACCAAATTGGAAAAACTGGCAAAAATATTGGTGGAAAAGGAAAGTTTGGGACAGGAAGAGTTTGAGGAGCTGATGAAGTAGCTTGTCAGCTATTCAGCTTATCAGTTTTTCAGATTAAAACCTCTTTGTCCCGACTAAAGTCGGGACGCCCGCCTGCAGAAGCTATCGCTTCAGCGATTGCGGGCAGGTCTCCCCTTGATCCCGCAGTAGCGGGATAAATTCCGGGGAGCAATTCTAAAACTTGCGGAGAAAATTTGGTATAATTCCATATATGGGGGCAGAAAATTCTCCGGGTATTCAAAATTTTAGTGGTGAAAATTTATCAAGGAGTTTTGGTTTAGAAGAAAAGTTTAGGAGAGGTGGTGCTATAGGTGGAAAACAGGATAAAGAAAGTAGAGTAAGGGCAAACGTTGAGGTGTCAAGAATTTTGAACACAAGTTTTAGTGTGGGAAATGTGGCGGAAACTCAGATTGATGCAATCACAAACTACGACAGTGTTCCTCATATGATTGAAATCGTTAATAATGCTGCTTTAACAGATCGAGTTCGTGAGAATGCAAAAAATGCTTTATATGAGGTTGGGTTAGCTTTGAGTCAAAATAAAGGTGTTTTTGAAGCGGCAACAAAAGGAGAAGAGGAGTTAAAGAAAATACTTCCATCAAATTTGTACGAAATACAACCGTATATTTTGTCTTCTTATTTAACTAATGGTAAAGGCGATAAGGAAGGTCAGGAATTGGTTGGTGAAATGATGGAATTGTTTAAATTAAAGAGAAGAGCTGATGAAAATCCAGGTTATTATCAAACTGATTTTGAAGAAAAGGCAAAAGACTTATTTACTAAAATACTTGATAAGCGTGATGATGCTTCTCCGGAAGATGAAAAAAATGGGAATGTTGGTAGGTGGGAGACGATGATGGGGTATATAAAGGGGGCTGATGATAGAACTGGGAGAAGGCCGGTGGTGACAGATGATGGGGATCGGAGGTCTCGGAGAAGAGAAGAATTACCAGAAGAAGCGATTCGGGGTGGGAAAAAGGAGGAAAGTGAAGAAGGTGATGATTTATCGAGAAAAGAAGGTTCTACTAGATCTTGGGAGTTGGATCCTAGCCATATGGCTGATGCAATGAAGTTTATGGCAGGTGATATGAGATGGTCTGATTGGACGCCGCCGGAGTGGTTTAAAAAATTGGAGAAAGAAAATCCAGAAGAGGCTTATAGGATTAGTGTGATGGTGATGATGAATGAGGTGGCGGCTGGGGTAAATTATGCAGGTAAGAATCTTGATAAGATTGTTGGGAATGATGGTATTTTTGCTTTTACTCATGAGCACATGTCAAAGTTGTTCAATGAGGATTTTAAAATGGTAATGAGTAAGATGTTGCATGATTTATGTGAACCAGCAGATGTAGATCAGAATGGTAGGGTATGTTTAAGATATAAGGAAGTGGTAAAGAGGGATAGTAAGGGTAGAGAGTATAGAACTATAGATGATAAAGTGTGGCAAAATATTAGACATATTAAGCATTATGAGGACGAATTGGCTAAATTCTTAGCAGAGAGAAATGGAAGGGGTGAGCCTAATTATATGGATAGAATGAATGCTTATACGGCTTGGAATATGTTTTATGGATTTGGTGACTCGAGTGTGGCGGATAGAATGAGAATATTACCAACCATTACTGGAGTTGTTAATGATGCCATAAGAACTTTGAATCCGGAATATAAGGCATTGGCTAAATGGCAGATATTGAAGTCGGGACAATTGAAAGAAGATGATAGTCTGTTTGATGCGGAATATTTTAGTGGTCCGTTGGCTGATTATGTATTGATGATTATGAAAATAGAGAGAGATTTGGGTAGGCCAATTGATGGTAAAGAAACATTGAGAGATAAGATTATAAGAGGAAAAATGCCGCTTTTGGCAAATAAAACTTTTTATGGTTTTTTGGATTTTGTGCATGGAGGTAGGGATCTGTTTAAAGGTGGTTATATTAAACCAGAGGATGACCCAATGGGTGATCGAGAAGAGAAGTTTTATGATAGAAAAACTGGTTCAAATGAAAAGGTAACTTTAGCCGGGTTATTAATGGATTATGGTCGTTACGATGGGTCTGGGAAATTTATAAAGAATGGAAGTGGGAGAGAATTTAATTTTGGTAATGAAACGAATACATTTATGAATGAGTTTAGAGATATGATGGAGGCGGCGATATTGGTTTATAACTGTACGACTGGAAAGGCTGAGGTGAAAGACCCGGCAGTTTGGGCTAGGACATTGAAGGATAAGTTGGGTATGGTGAATGGGATTGAAATTAACGGAACTAGGGCTTTGTCTTACTCGAAGGATCCGGAATTATGGAGGGATTGTATTATTGGTACTTTTGGGGCAGATATGGATAGGCTGTCTTCGGATTATGTTAGGTTAAAGGTTGATGTTCCAAAAGGAGCAACGGCACCACCAGCTTATAATTTGTATGTTAATAATTTTTTTACGAAGGTTTTGAGGCTTAGTGGTAACGATGTTAACTTGAATGAAGTAATGAGAAAACTAGGGGTGAGCTTAGGTAAAGGAGAAAGTCCGGAGGGTTTTGTGGCTACAGTACGAAATGGAGCTCAGTGGGTAGCTGATGGGACGAGAACTAGAAATTTAATTAATAGACAATCAAATTCATATGATCGTGATTTATCTAGAAGGCCTAGTGATATTCAATTAATAATTGATGGTTTTAAGGGGATTAATGAAAAAAGTTTAGATAGTCAGACAGCTATTATTTATAGGAATCTTGGTAGGGCGATTAATTCTAATGACGCTGAGGTGATGAAGAGGCTTTGGGAAGAGCTAAAAAAGAGGGTTTAAAAGAAAGTTATTTACGGTTTACTAGTTTATTAATACCTGTGATTGCGTAATTCCACCATTTACTTCCTTTTCCAGAACCTGCAAAATCATCGGCTGCTTGTGTGCCTGTGCGTCCGGTGGCTTTAGCAAAGTTTCCGATTGGTTTGAAGCCTTCACTGATAGAAGTGCCAATAGCAGTGCCGTAGGGTGAGGGTTTGAGCTTGAAGATGGCTTCGGGAACTAGTTTGGGTAATTTGGCGAGTAGGGCTAAACCAGCAAGACCGATACCAGCGGAAACAACTTGAGCTACGCCGCCATTAAAACCTGAAGTATAAAGCGAAATCTGTGAAGGGATCCACATGTCGTTAGTGGAAACGGTTTTGGCTATGTAGTTAATAAAAACAAGGACAATACTGACGATGGGGAAAACGAGAAGATCGGAAAGAAGATCAATGACCCAAGTGCCAAAATTCATTTTGGAACTGGGGAAGGCACCAAGGCCGATTTGAATTGGAGAGATGATGATTTTGAAGACGACACTGATGTAAGATTTGAGCATACCAAAATAGAGTTTCATGAGCCAGATGGTGACTAATATGGAAATAATAATGGGAATTAAAACCCAACCTAGAAGACCGCCAAGTATGTCACCAACGGCGAAGCCAACGTTTGATCCGATATCTGATCCAACTACACCCACGAGCCCGTTCATAGCTCCACCAAGAAGAACACCAAGGAATATTTGACCAATGAGTTCACCTAAAACAAAACTGTATCCTCCAGGGATGGCGTTCATGGTAAGTTGGTAAATGCCGTAAAAATTCATTTCTGATAATATGCTCATATTACTGGTGTGGATTCCCATTTGGTTACCAACCCAGGTGTAAAGTACTTTTGCGACATTGGAAATTTGGCTAAGTACTGGTAGACCTGAACCGGTACCGACATCACTCCAACCATAGGTGAAGAGATCCTGACTTAGAGGGGTGCCTTTAGCACTGAAGAAAAAAGAGAGGACTATCATATAAATAACTTTACTGAGATCAATGAGAAGGCCGGCAATGGCATAGGAAAAGGTAACCAGAATTAGGCTGATGATAATTTTGGGAATACTGTTTTGAATGTTAACGACGGTTTGGGGGTTAATTTTTACCCGGAGCATAATCATAATACCGACAATGACAAAAAAAATGGAAATGAGAATATAAACTACATTTCTGAGGACTTTCCACAAAGGAAGGATGGGTTGAAGTGAGTTAAAACCAGTAGCAGCGTAGGTGGGTTTGCCTAAAAAACTGTCTTTAGCTTGAGCGATATATTCGACTCCAGAGACTGGTTGGTTGTAAAGTGAAGCTACTAGGTTGGTGGCAGTGCCTAAAACACCGCCGGGAATAAAGGCTTGAGTTTTGATAGATCCATCTTCGTTGATGGGAATACCGCCGCCGGTTAGTGAGCCTAAAAGAACGAGAGCGTTACTGGTCATGGCCTGTTGTGACCAAGATCCAAGATTAGGTTTACCATTAGAGATGGCATCCTGTTGGGCTTTAATTTCTTTACCGAGTTCTTTAGCGGCTGAATTTAGGTCTGGGGTAGGGGTGGTGGTTTGAGCAATTATAGTTTTGACAGAAAAGATGACGGTTAAAATGATTAAGAAAATTGTGGTTAATTTGGTGAAAGTTAAATTTTTGGGAAAAAAATGGGTGTCGCGGCGATTTAACTGGTGTAATATTTGCTTAAGGGTCATAAGTTATCTTTTTTATTTTAGCAAAAAGTAGTAAGTAAATCAGTAAATTATTTTTAAACCGGGTTTTTACAATAGAGATTTTTGGGGTGACCGATTTTTTCGTATTTGATGTTTTCGGCACTATTAACTGAAGGGATAGTATGGTTGTCACATTTAACTTCGACTGAGGGACCACAAAAAGACCGAGCATATTCGGAGAGGAAAAGTTTTTTGGTATTGGCGTCGACCATGATTATGCCGGCGGTGGCTTGAACGGCTTTGGATAAATTGGGTCTTTTGCCGATATCACTACATCTAAAAACTTGGCAGTTGGCAGTATTACAAACGGGATTGGCCAGGGCGGCGGTGCGGATATAAGCGTAGGTGCGAGCGGCGATGACTTGGGCTTTGAGGGCTTCCATACCTTTTTTTCCCCATTCATCCGACATTTCTCCTAGAGCGGTGAGGTAAGTTTCGAAATTGAGGGAAATAGTTTGGCCGCTGGAACATTTGGCGTCGGCGCGGTCAATTCTGACTTTGATATTTTTATCGGTGTCGATTTTGGAGAAAGCGATGTCGCCATAATAGAATTTGAGGATTTCTTCGTAAGTTTTGCCTGATTTGGCCATACCGTAGGCACCGTATTGACTCATACCCCGACAATGGCTTTTGATGCCGTTACATTTTTGACTGTAAGTACAATGCCGGGAACCATCGAGTGAGGGATCCATTTCGACTAACGGGGTATTTTCGTCTCTTTCAGGGGATTCGTCATCGTCCCAATCATCTACATGGAGCCAATAGGCAAAGGTATCACGAAGATATTCCCGGTCGTCACCAAAACCAGGTGAAGTCTGGCCGGAAGCAGGGATAAAACCTAAAAGCATGGTTTTTTCTTGTTTATCGGTATCTTTGACGATATTTTCGGCATTGTTGGTATTAGTGTTATCGGTAGGGATGTCGTTGCCCTGAGATGAGATAGGAATAGTCATGCGGATGGTCTGATTTAGTTGGGTGCTGGTGGCTGGAGCGGCATCGGATTTGTCCTTGAAATTTCCTTGAGGGACACTGGGACTTTGGTTATAAACGGTGGTGTAGCAGCTTTCAAGGTCAATATCGGTCTTGTATTTTTCCATTAGATCTTGGTCATATTCGAGCAGGTTTTGATTGGTGTCGTATAAAATTTTTTGGTTTTGGGTGTAGAAATAATAGACCATTTGAGTGAGTTTGATGGGATTACAGCCGTCGACTCGGTAACTTTTATCCTGGTAACCATTTTGTTGGTGGATGAGTTGATTTAAATAAATACCCCGGCGAATGTTTTGGTCTTTTGAATCAGCGGCTCGGGTGGTAATATCGAAATCCGAGTTGTTGTAGTCAGAATTTTCGGCGGGATCTTTGATTTCGATATCTTTGGAAATATATTCGTTGGTGCCCTGGACGATACCAAACCAAGAAAGAATGGTGTTCCAAAAGTTTATCCAGGGATTAGTTTCGGTAGCTGCAGTGTCGGAAGTTGATGAACTTGACTGAGCGAAGACAATAGAATTGGAGCTTAAAAGAAGGGAAACAAAAGAAAAAAGGAAAAAGATTTTTTTAAACATTTAACCGCCAAGATTGAATTCTGTAACGTTAATGCCGGTAAAATTTTGAATGAAGAGGAGAATTAGCCAGGAGACAATGACACCGATGACGCTGGCAACAGCAAAGGTGAGAGTTGAAGAGGCGGCAGCGATTTTTTTGGGGTCACCGCCGGAGGTGAGATATTTGAAACCGCCAACAATAAGCATGGCAAAAAAACTAAGACCAGCTACCCCCATAACGATCTGGAGGATATTAGCAAAAAGGCATTCAAATCCTTTGATGGTGGCAACGTCGCCAGAAACACAGGTGCCAGACCAAACTTTGCCTTGGGCAAGAGCCGGTTGAGGAATAAAAAAACGATTGATTATGTGAATTAGAGTCATATTTAGTATTTTACTATAAAATTGGCGGGATAAACAAAAACCCTCCCTTGCGGGAGGGTTAAAGTTTTTAGATTTGGTTATTGAAAGGTGGGAATAGTAAGATTACCAAGAATATCAATACCGAAGATAGTGCCGATGAGCTTCATAATGGCCCAGGCAGCAAAAACAATAGCAAGACCGATAAGAGCGTTGGTGATTTGAGCTCTGGCGGCGCCAACTTTCTTTTCGTCACCACCGGAAGTAACCCAACGAAGACCACCGATAACTAGAATAAAGAAGAAAACGATAGCCACAATAATAAGAACTAAACTAATAGCACCGGAGATAATACCGCCGACAGTCATGTTTTGAAGTTGATTGAAGTCAGTGGTGCCGGGTTGTATTTTGATGCTGCCTTGGGCTAAGGCAGGGGCGACGAGACCGGCGAGAGAAATTTGTTTTTTTAGTTTATTGGTCATTTGTTAATTTAATAAATAATAAATAAATTGTAGCAATTAGTGAATTAATTTGAAAGAGAAGGCCAAGTAAGGGTTAAATTTTCGAGGCCAGGAATGCTGAAGACGGTGCCGGCGAATTTAAGGATAGCAAAGATAGCAAAAACGAGAATAAGGCCGACAAAGGCATAAAGAATGGATTTTTGAGCTTCTTCGTATTTCTTTGGGTCACCGTTTGAAGAAATCATGCGATAAGCAGACATAACTAAATGCCAGATAAAATAGACGACGGCAACGATAAAAAAAATACTAATGATGGCCTGGATAACATTATTGACATAGTTACTGGGGTTTTTGGCGATAGCATCGGAGTCTTCGATTATCGGGTTGATGATTTGAGCTATGGCTGGTTTAGTTAGGTTTATTTTCATATTTATCTGCTATTAAAGAATGATTGAAGGTCAAAAACATTTTCAAGTCCGAGAAGGCTGCTGATAAAGGCGGTGAAACCAAAGGCAACGACAGTAATGGTTAATCCGAGGATACTTTGGGTGATTTTTTGACGGGAGGTTTCGAGTTTCTTTTCGTCGCCGTGGGCAGACATAAAGCTGTAGCCGGCGAAGATAATCTGAAAGACAAAAAAGACAGCAGCAATAATGGTAATAAATCCAATAACGCCGGAAATAATGTTTTCCAGTTGGGAAACAGAACCTTGGGGACTGACAGGTTGAATGCCTGGCCCGGTGATTTTATCGGCTAAAAGTTTATTAGTCAGTTGGTCCATAGATAGTGGGATTGAGAATATCGATATTTAAGAAATAACCGACAACGGAAGCAATAACGAAAGCGCTAGCAACGATGATAAGGCCGAGGAGACTTTGCCAAATTTTGGCCCAAGCGGCTTCGGTCTTTTTTGGGTCGCCACTGGCGGAAAGGTAGGCAAATCCAGCCAGAATCATTTGGACTAAGAAGAATAGACCAGCAATATATCCGGCCATTTTTAGGATATTACTAATAAGGATAAAGATACCTTCGCCTTTGTCTGTGGTGAGAATAGGATTGTCCACCGGAGGGTTGATGTTACCAAATATACCAGGCATATTATAAGTTTGGGTTTAATATATTTAAACCAGTAATAGTTTCGATGATTTTAATTATTAAGTAAGAAAAAATAACAATAATGAAACCTATCAGAGAGGCAGTAATAGTTTTTTTACCTTGGTCGGCTTTTTTACTATCACCACTACCTGCGCTAATTATAAAAGTAATTCCACCAAAAATCAAAAGAGCCAGGAAGATTACGCCGGCGACGGTGATGGAATTTCGTAAAAGGACATTTATCAGTTGGGAGAAGGTAGAATAGCTGTCGATAGTGCGACCGTTGCCGAGAGGAGTGTTTGGGCCAATACCAACTTTGGCTAAAAGGTAGCGATTCATTGGTAAAATTATACCTTAGACGGGAGGAAAAGAGAATGTTTTAGGTCTGAAGGTGAAATAGAGATAAATAGTGCTATAATACGGCACAAAATTAGATCTTAGATTCTAGATAATAGATCTTAGAAAAACCTAATATTGAATTAATAAATATAATTAATTTATCTATAATGTAGTTATGAAAAAACTTGCCCCTTTAATAATAGTGTGTAGTATTTGGTATTTGGTATTTGGTATAGGACCAGTTGAAGCGAAGACTGTAACACCAGTAGCGACAGCAATAGCTGAGGCGACACCGACAGCAACAATAGTGCCAACGGTGGTGCCGGTAATAAATATAACTGAGGCTAAGGGTAAAGAAATTGAATATAAGGTAGAAAAATGGAACGGATTTAATGCGTTGAGGGTAGCAACCGGGTGGGCAGTAACTAAAGGAGTGTCAACTAATACATTGGTATTACTATTATTATTACCATTAGTAGCAACATTAGTGTCATTTTTGCATTATGTGGTGGGTTTGTCGGGGTATGGAATTTTTATGCCAACAATGATTGCAGTGGCGTTTTTGGCAACCGGGGTGTTTGGGGGTTTGCTGCTTTTTGCTTTGATATTAATAGTATCTTTGTTGAGTAATTTGCTTTTGAAAAAATTGAAGCTTCATTTTTGGCCAGCCAGGGCAATTGGTTTAATGTTGATTTCAATTGGAACATTTTTATTAATGGTATTGTCATCTTTTGTAAGTTGGATAGATATTAGTCAGATTTCAATTTTTCCGATTTTATTTATGATTTTGTTGGCGGAGGAATTTACCCGAACTCAATTGGCTAAGAGCGAAAGGGAAGCAAAAAAATTAATGATAGGAACAATTGTGTTGGCGGTGGTGGGGGCAGTAACCATGAGTTTTACCTGGATTCAGAATGTGGCTTTGAATTATCCTGATTTGATGGTGCTACTAGTATTAGTAATTAATTTATTGGTGGGGAATTATACCGGGATAAGATGGATGGAAATTGGCCGATTTAAAAAAGCGATAAGAGAGAAAAAATAAAATTTCTAATGTCTAATATCTAATTTCTAATTAAAACAACAAAAGATGTTTAGTTTAAGAAAATATCGAAAGTTTTTGACTAAAAATGAGCGGAATAAGGTTTATTTGAGGAAAAATACGGCAGTCGGGAAAGCAATTGCCGATAGTAAATATAAAACTAAGAGGTTGCTGGCAAAACACGGAGTGTCGGTACCAAAGTTATTGGCGAGATTTAAAAATGAAGATGACTTGAATAAATTTAGATGGGAAGATTTGGAGGGAAATTTTGTAGTTAAACCAGAATCGGGTTATGGCGGTGAAGGAATTCTAATTATTCGGAGGAGAGGGAAATGGGCGGGGGAGTGGCAGAAAATGAATGGAGAAATAGTGACAATTCAGGATATTAAGTTGCAATGTCGGGATATTTTGGCGGGAAGATATAGTTTACATGCGATGCCAGACACAGTGTTGGTGGAAGAGCGGATTAAAATTCATCCGCTATTTCTGTCGTTAACGAAGTCAGGGACGCCAGATATTAGGGTGATTGTTTATAACCGAGTACCGGTAATGGCGATGTTTAGAGTCCCGACAGAAAAATCTGGGGGTAAAGCAAATTTACATCAAGGGGCAATAGGATTGGGGATTGATTTGGCAACAGGGATAACGACTTTTGGGATAGAGGGAGGAGATACTACTATATACAGGATTTATGATTTTAATAAAAAGAAAAATAGAAAAGTTAATGGGATCAAAATTCCATTTTGGAGAGAGATATTGGAGACGGCAATAAAGTGTCAGGAGGCAATCCCAAGTTTAGGATTTATGGGAGTAGATGTGGTGTTGGATAAAGAAAAAGGGCCAGAGGTGTTGGAGGTGAATGCGAGACCGGGTTTGTCGATACAGTTGTGTAATAAGGCTGGTTTGAAGTCTAGGTTGGAGAAGGTTGATGAAATTGAAGTAAGAAGTGTAGAACATGCGATAACTTTGGCGAAATATTTGTTTGGGGAGAAATTTTTTGAGAAGATTGAGGAAAAGGAAAAGAAGAAGTTGATTGCATCTATAGAAGTAATCAGGGTAAAAATACCCAAGGGGATAAAACCGGATGGAGTAAAGATTCTTAAAAAAGGGAAACATAGAATGGTGGAAGTTAAGGCTAAGATTGATACAGGGGCATTGAGGAGTTCAATTGATGAAAGTTTGGCCAGGGAATTGGGGTTGTTGGCTGAAGAGAGAATTCTTTATTATCGTCATTATAAATCGGCTTTGGGTAAAGGACATGAGCGGCCAGTAATTGGTTTGGTTTTTTGGCTTAATGGGAGGAAGATTTCGACGACCGTTAATGTGGCTGACAGGAGTGGATTAAAGACGAGGTTTTTGATTGGCAGATTAGATCTTGATGGTTTTTTGGTTAATATTAAAAAGGAGGGAAAATGAGAACTAAAATAGCAATTTTTTTTGGAGGAAAGATGACTGACAGAATTAAGGCTTTAGCAGATGAAGGGAAGAAATTGGGAGTTGTGGTTGATGCGATTTCGTATGATGAAGTTTATTTGGATTCGGAGAAAAAAAATGACGGAAAGATGTCAGTGAGATTAAAATCAGGGAAGGATATTAGTGACTATGGGGTAATTTATTTTAAGATTGTAAAACATTATCGGGAAGAGGCTAATTTGATTATTGATAGTGTAGATAAAGAAGTGAGGGTGGTGGATGCGGTTTTAAGAAGGGGTAGGCCAACGGATTTTTGTAAAATTCATCAGATGAAAGTGTTGGCTGATAATGGGTTAAATGTACCAAGATTAGTAATGGGGAGGTTAAATTATTTGAGATATGAAGCAATAAAACAGTTTGAATATCCGTTGATTTTGAAAGGGAGTCAAGGGGACAGAAGAACCCAAGTGTTTAAGTTTTTTGCGGATGAGAGTTGGGATAAGGGGTGGGAAACTTTTACCTGGAGAGAGAAGAATGAGGGTCAGAGGTATATGTTGCAAGAATATATAGAGAACGCCGAAGATTATCGAGTGATGATACTAGGGGGTAAGGTGTTGGGAGTGATGAAGCGGGCAGTAGGAGAGAATGAGAGATTGAAGAATGTATTTACTAAAGCGGAGTTGCCAGATTATGTGCTGGAAAAGGCAATTAAAGCGGCAGAGGTGTGCGAAATTGATGTTGCCGGGGTGGATGTGGTGTTTAAGGGTGGGGTGAAAGAGCCTTATTTTTGGGAAGTGAACAGGGCTCCAAATTATGATAGGTTTGTGGAAGTGACGGGGATTAATGTGGCCGAGGAGATAGTTAGTTTTTTGGTGAGTTTATTGAAATAGTGGGCAATGGAGAACTCGAATCTCCGACCCCCGTCTTATCAGGACGGTGCTCTAACCAACTGAGCTAATTGCCCTTAGATATAATAAAGTGTCTTATTTTATCAGTAAACATTCAAAATTTAAATACTAAATTCTGAGAGAAAATGGATTGAGGAATGGGGTGGATGGTAAAATTAAAAAATGGAGAAAAAAGATAATAAGAGTAGTTGGTTAAAGATAATTGGCTTGATTGGGGCGGCGGTATTAATTGTGTTTGGAAATATAGGGAATTTGGTGAGGACGATTAAATTAGCCGGTAGAAGGGATAAATGAGAAAATTTTGGTGGTTGGTGATGGCGTTTTTGGTGGTTGGAGGAGTGATAGTTTTTGGTTTTAGGTTTGGTGAGATGAAATTTTTAAATCCACTTTCAGGAAGGAAAACAGGGGAAAAGGTAAAAAGTGATTTAGTGACGTTTGGGTTTTTACCAACCTGGATGGTGGGTAAAACTAGAGTTTATGGAAATGAGGTGTCGCATTTGGTTTTTTTGGGGATAGAAAGCGATGAAGAGGGAAATTTGGTTTGGGATACTCAATCGAAGAAGATAAATGAGGAAAGTTTTTTGATGCAAAAAGGGAAAACTAAGGAAGCCGGAGGTAAAAATATTTTGGGAATTAAGTTGTTTGATGACAAAAAGTTGGAAAATTTATTAAAAAATAGTGAGGCAAGGAAGAATTTAATTTCACAGATAAAGACAGTATTGGATGAAGGTGATTTTGATGGGGTTAATCTGGACTTTGAATTTCAGAATGATCCATTGGAAATTTTAGGTGATGATTTTGGGATGTTTTTGGATGAGTTAAATCTGGAAGGTGTAGGGGAGATAAGTGTGGATGTGTTTGCAAATACAGTGATTAAAGGAGATAAGAGTAGGTTGGAAAGACTGATGGCTAGGATAGATTTTTTGGTAGTAATGGCTTATGATTTTAGTCGGCCGGGGGTAAATTATGTGGGGCCAGTAGCGCCAATAGGATCGGAGATAGGGAAAAGAAATATTGGTGAGGTGGTGGAGAATTATTTGAACTTTGGGTTGGATAAAAATAAATTAATTATGGCATATCCGCTTTATGGCTATGAGTGGAAGACGGAGACAGTTGATTTTGGATCAAAAATTAAAAGAGGTTGGTATCAGATGGCCAGTTGGAACAGAGTAAAGGAATTGGTTAAAGAGAAAAATTTAACAGTAAATTGGGATGAATTGTCAATGTCGCCATGGGTGGCTTTTGAGGAAGACGGAGAAACGCACCAGATTTATTTTGAAAATGAGAGAAGTTTAAAAACCAAAATCGACTTGGTCAGACAAAACCAATTTAAAGGTTTTGGCTATTGGGCGTTGGGTTATGAAGGGGAAGATACTTCAGTTTGGAGTTTGTAATTTATTGACTAAGATATTTATTCGTGTTTGACTATATCAGTGTTAGCAAAGAAAAATAATTTTTATTATTCTAGTGGTATTTCCCAACTCTTTGTCTTAATTGGTATGTCTTTTTTAGCCCTGTCTTTACCTTTAGCCACCAGGTTAGTCTCTCAACCTCAGGATGACAGGAGTCAGGCAGCAGAAGC
>CAYOPC010000018.1:0-12989 GCA_964405765.1 uncultured Gammaproteobacteria bacterium
CCAAGAGCTTTACGGAGACCAATTTCGCGGGTACGTTCGGTAACGGTAACCAACATAATATTCATAATACCGATACCGCCGACAATAAGAGAAATAGCGGCAACACCGGATAAAAGAGAAGTAAAAGTGCCGGTAACACTAGAAACCGTCTCCAACATTTCTTCGGAAGAGCGAATAGTAAAATCGGCACTGGCAATATCGGAAATTTTGTGACGGGATAAAAGAAAATAACCAATTTGATTTTGAGCCCGAACAATGACATCACTGCTAACCGCCTGAACAGCAAGAGAAGTTAAATAACTAACACCAAAAATTTGTTTCATACCAGTAGAAAGAGGAATATAAACAGCGCTGTCACTACTGCCCATACCACTAGTACCTTTGGCGACAGTAATACCAATGATAGTAAAATTCAGTCCATTGATACGGATGGTTTCGCCGAGACAATTATAATTAGAGCTACCATAAAGATCTTCGACAACAGATGGCCCAAGAATAGCGACATGAGCTTTGGAATTGTAGTCACTATCGGTAATAAACCGACCACTGTTAATTTTGAGGTTATGAATAGTAGAATAGGCGGTCTTGACTCCATAAATGGTAGTGTTGGTGTTGGCATCGCCAGCGACAACCTGGTAACGACCGGAGTATTCGGGAGAAACTAATGAAATAGCTGAAAGTCCGGATGATTCTAAAGCATCAGCATCGGCCAGGGTGAGAGTTTTGACGGTATTTGAACCTCGAACCATACCGGAACGTTGAGAGGCAGGAGAAACGGTAACTAAATTGGAGCCCAGAGATTCAATTTGGGAAGTAACTGATTTTTGACTGGACTGACCGATAGAGATAAGAGCAATGACCGAACCGATGCCAATAATAATACCTAACATGGCCAAACCGGTCCTAAGTTTATTTAACTTAAGACTAAGAATACTTTCGGTGAGTAATTCAAAAAACTCAATCATGTTCCAAAACCTCCTTTTTAATAGCCGAACTACGACGATGATGATTAAGACTGTCTTTAACAATTTTACCGTCACGAATAAAAATAATCCTTTTGGCGGTTTGAGCGATATCCGGTTCGTGGGTAATCATGACAATGGTATGGCCATCATCATTTAATTTTTCAAAAATAGCCATGATTTCGTCGGCTTGAGAAGTGGCGATATTACCGGTAGGTTCGTCGGCTAAAATTAAGGCCGGGTTTAAAACCAGGGAACGGGCAATGGCGACACGTTGTTGCTGACCACCGGAGATTTGATTGCTGGTGTGGTAAAGTCTATCCTCTAACCCAACCATCTTTAAAAATTTTTTAGCAGTAATTTCACGCTCTTCTTTGGGGATACCGGCATAGGTCATAGGCAACATGACATTTTTTAAAGTGGAAGTTCGGGGTAAAAGATTAAAAGCTTGAAAAACGAAACCAATTTTACTATTACGGATTTCGGCCAGTTGATCTTCAGAAAGATGACTGACATCTTTACCATCGAGAATATATTGACCAGAGGTGGGCTTGTCCAGGGCACCTAAAATATGCATGAGTGTGGACTTGCCGGAGCCGGACGGACCCATAATGGCAACAAATTCTCCCTGGTTGATTTGAAAAGAGACATTGTTGAGAGCAATAGTCTCAAGAAGGTCAGTTTTATAAATCTTGGAAAGGTTTTTAACGATAATAATTGGTTTAGCTTGATTTTTTTTAGACATAGAGATTTTGATTACATACCCGGAGGACCGCCGGCATTCATCATCATGACACCACCACTACCGCTTCGAAAATTACTATTACTATTAGTACTTCGATTGGAGGAACTAAAGTCGGACGAGCTATTATTGTTTGACTTTAATTGATTAGAAATAGAAGAAGAAATGACAGTGTCGCCTTCACTAAGACCGGAGACAATTTCGGTTTGACTGTCATTAGTAGAACCCAAGGTGACAGTGGTAACAGAAGTGACTCCGTCTTTGACAACCTGAACAGTGGAAGTGCCATCATTAGCGGTTTCAATAGCAGTTGAAGGGATTAAAAGGATATCCGACTTAGAATTAATAATAATGGTGGCAGTGACGGCCATGTTGGTATAAATTTCTTTGTCGGTATCATCAAGTAAGACAACTACCGAATAAGAGGTAACTCCTGAATTAGTTGATCCGGCAATGTCAACAGAAAGAACTTCTCCGGTAAAAGTAACTCCCTCAAAAGCGTCCATGGTCAGGGTAACTTTTTGGCCGGATTTGATTTTGACAATGTCGGATTCAGTTAAGCTAAGAGTGGCTTGGTACTGACCTTTGGGATTGGTAATGCTACCAACTGTATGTGAAGTGACAGAAGAGGAATTTTCGTTACTATTAGTACCAGTAGAAACCGTAATGGAGGTAGAAGAGTTGGAAATAATAACACCCTCGGCAAGACTTAAATTACTGATAGTGCCATTGACCGGAGCGTATATAGTTGAAGAAACTTTTTTATAATTATCATAAGCATTAGAGGTTTGCTGCTTGGCTTTAGCAATGGTAGCGGCGTAATTGTTGAAGGTGGTTTCATCAGCGGTAAATTTTTTCTTGACTTCGTCAAGAGTTTTAGTAACGATAGCTTTTTCGTTATAAGTATATTCAGCTTTAGTTTTGGGATTCCAACCACCAGAAACCATGTTGTTGTATTCCTCTTGAGCATCCAGAACAGCCTGGCGATCCTGCCACATTTGGAGATCGGCACTGGTTTGGTCGGCAATAGCTTGTTTTTCTTTTTCGAGCATAGAAGTGTAATTGGCCCAGGCGATAGTTTGATTGTAGGTACCATCATCATCTAAAGTAATTTCGGCAATTTTTTGACCTTTAGTGACAGTGTCACCGTTTTTGACATAAACTTTTTTGATAGTTCCAGTGGCACCGGTAGTAATGGCGGTTTTGTTTGATGAAGTAATAGTACCAGTGGCAGAAATGGAAGTGATTAAGGTGCCTTTGGCGACAGTAGTGGTTTGGTATTGGACTTGAGAATTTTTAGAGCCTTGAATTTTAGAATAAGTAAACCAACCAACTCCACCAACTAAAATAATAATGAGGAGAATTCTAATAAATTTAGGTAAAGAAATAAATTTGTTCTTAGAATTGATAAAAAAGTGTTTAATGAACTTCATAGCCGTGAGTTTAAGAAGAATTTCTGAAACTTAACTGAATAAAGGTAAATAAATAATAAAGGTAGTTCCGTGGTTTAATTCACTTTTAACACTAATTTGACCATGGTGAAGCTGGATAATTTTTTTGGCAATAGAAAGGCCCAGACCATAACCGGTTTCACTAGTCTTGGTTCTGGCGGTATCTGATTGATAAAAACGATCAAAAATGTGAGGTAAGTCATTAGGAGAAATACCAATTCCCTGGTCAATAATTTTAGTGACAATCCGGTTCTTTTTAGTTTGAGAAATTATCTTAATTACAGTATTTTCAGGACTGTATTTAATGGCGTTGTCCAGAAAAATGGTGAAAAGTTCAACAAGACGGTTATTGTCTCCAGATATTTTTGAAGGCTCGGTGTGGGGTATGAGATAGATTTTTTTGGCTTTGGCTTTGGGTTCGATTTGTTTAATAGAATCGGTAATTATTTTTTCAAACGAAAGAGTTTCAAAAGATATTTTTTGGGCATTATTTTCCAAATGACTAATTTCCAAAAGAGAATCAGAAAGATTTTTGAGATGATCGCTTTGTTCAATGCCGGAACCGATAACACTTTTGGCTTCTTTAAGACTAAGATTTTTATCACGAAGAGAAACTTCGAAGAGAGATTTTATGGCAGTAATAGGAGTGCGAAGTTCGTGAGAAGCGTCGGAAATAAAACGGCTTTGATCTTCAGTCATTTTTTGGATAGGAGAAAGGGTTTTGCCGGCCAGAAAATAAGAGAGAGCACCAGAAATGGTAATAATAAAACTATTAATAATAATAAGATTAAGTAAAAGGCGGTGGCGGCTGTCATTGATAAGATCTTGGTCGACCAGGGTGACCGTGCCAATTGATTTTGGGGGAGAATTTGGATTAACAATAAATAAGTCACGTTCAATACGATTTCGTTGAGAGTTGGCAAAACGGTTAATTTCTCGGTCAATAAGTCCGTAAATTAAAAAACTAAAAGAAAAACTAATTATAGTAATAATCAAAAGGTACCAGATAGTGAGACGGATGCGAGCTTGTTTAAACATGAGTTTTAAATTTCTAAATCCTTCCACCAGAGGCGGATAGAAATGTCTAATATCTAATTATATTCATTAATCGGTAATTTTGTAACCAAAACCACGAACCGTCTGGATAAGCTTTTTCTTAAAAGGCTGATCGATTTTTTGGCGAAGATTGCGGATATAAACTTCAACGGTATTAGGGAGAATGTCTGATTCATAGCTCCAAACATATTGAATGAGTTGGTCTTTACTTAAAATTTGATTTGGGTGGCGCAAGAAACATTCTAAAAGGGAATATTCCTTACTGGAAAGATGGATCTCGCGAGTGCCTCTGGTGACAATAAAATTGGTAGTATCCATAGATAAATCGGCAACGGAAAGAATTTTCCCATTGGTTTTTTGAGGACGACGACTGAGAGCGCGAATACGAGCTAAGAGTTCTTCAAAAGCAAAAGGTTTGGTTAGATAATCGTCAGCACCACTATCAAAACCTTTAACTTTGTCATTGATCTGACTTTTGGCGGTTAACATCAAAATAGGGGTATGAATATTTTCGGATCTGAGTTTTTGACAAATGGAAAGGCCGTCAAGTCCAGGCAACATAAGATCGAGGAGAATAATATCATGATCACCAGAAGCGGCTAGATCATAACCTTCTAGGCCGTCAAAAGCGACATCGACAGTGTAATGTTCCTGTTCTAAACCCTTTTTGAGAGAAGTGGCGATGAGATGTTCGTCTTCAACTATGAGTATTTTCATAAATTAATTATAAGTCTTAAACTGAAGATAAACTGAAAATATATAAAATTAATTCGGATAATGTTAAGATTAGTTAAATATGAAAAAAGAAACTAAAGAGATAAGAGGAATGATTGATGAGTTAGAAATAAAATTAGAAGAGGTTTTTGGAAAAAAAATTTGGAATTTACCAAAGAAAGTTAAAGAGGTTATAGTAACGATAGCACCGTATTTAGCAATAATTAGTTTGATAGCGTTAATTCCAATGATTTTATCATTAGTAGGTTTGTCTTTCTTGACACCAGTGGCTTTTTTGGGAGGGATAAAAACGGGATTTGGTTATATGACTTCGGTTTTAACTGCTTTAATGGGAGGAATTTTGTCATTAGTAGCAATTCCGGGGTTATTTAAAAGAGAAATTAAAGCCTGGAGAATATTGTTTTGGGTAAGTTTAATTAATGCGGCCGGAGAATTATTGAGGATGGATTTGGGAAGTTTAATAATTGGAACGGCTTTGAGTTGGTACATTTTATTTCAAGTAAGGGAATATTATAAATAAGTCTGGAAAAAAGGCGGGGCTTAATTTATACTTGGCCATGACGACGGAAGAAAAACTCCATTTGATAATTAGAAATTGTCAGGAGGTGTTGATAGAAGAGGATTTAAAAAAGTTAATTGAGTCAGGAATTGAGTTAAATCACTATATTGGATTTGAAATTTCCGGTTTAGTTCATTTAGGAACAGGGCTAATGTCGATGGGAAAAATTGCCGATTTTTTGAAAGCGGGAGTAAAATGCAAGATCTTGTTGGCCGATTTTCATTCTTACTTAAATAATAAACTGGGGGGTAATTGGAAAAATATCAGAATAGCGACTGAAGGTTATTTTAAACAGGGATTAATCGCTTCTTTAAAATGTTTTGAGGTTGATGAGAATGAAGTTGAATTTATTACCGGAAAAGATTTGTATGAAAATAATTTGATACATTGGGAAACTTTTATGGAAGTGGGAAAAAATGTGACTTTATCACGTGATTTAAGGTCAATTTCAATTATGGGAAAAACCCAGGGAGCTGATGTGGACATGGCAACTTTGTTTTATCCCCCATTACAAGTAGCCGATATTTTTAGTCTGAAAGCTAATATAGTTCATGCAGGAATGGACCAAAGAAAGGCTCATGTAATTGCCAGAGATGTAGCTAAAAAATTAACGATTAATCCTCTGAGGGGAGCTAAGGGTGAAGTGATAGCACCAGTGGCGATTCATCAAAATTTGATTGCCGGGTTAACGGGGCCAGATAAAACTAATGAGGTGAAGCAAGATAAAAAAGTGGTGGGAGAAAGACAAGAAATTACGGTGGAAGAATCATTAAAAATGAGTAAATCAAAACCAAATAGTGCTGTATTTATTCATGATAGTCCGGACGAGATTAGGGAAAAAATCAGAAAAGCTTACGGGCCACCAAAAGAAGTTAAATTTAATCCATTAATTAATTGGGTAGAGACATTAGTATTTTGGGGAGAAAAGATGGGTGAATTTAAAATTAGCCGACCAGAAAGATTTGGGGGTAATGTGGTTTACAACAAAGTTGATGATTTGATTGAAGATTACAAAACCGAAAAATTATTTCCATTGGATTTGAAAAATGCCTTAGCTGAGTGGTTAATTGAAAAATTGGAACCAGCGAGAAAACACTTTGAAAATAGTGAGGCGAAAGAAGGGTTGGAGAAGATGAGGGAATTGTTAAATAAATAAACCCTCTGGCCTTCGGTCATCTCCCTTAAAAATGGCGACTTTAAATTTATGAAAGTTTTAATTCATACTTGTTGTGCTGATTGTTTATTAAAAATGGTTGATTCATTTAAAGATGAGTCGATGGAAGTGGTGGCTTATTTTTATAATCCAAACATTCATCCAAGATCAGAATATTTGACCAGACTAAAAGCGGCACAAAAAATTTGTGAAGGAAATGGGGTTAAATTGGTAGTGCCGGATTGGAGTCCGAGGGAATGGTTTAAGATAACTAAACCCTTCCCCAACCCTTCCCTTGACAGGGCAGGGCGCTGTATTGAGTGCTGGAAATTGAGATTAAGAAAGACTTTTGAGTATGCTAAAGAAAAAGGATTTGAGATAGTATCGTCTACCCTATTGACCAGTCACTATCAGAATAAAGAAAAAATTGTGGAAATTGGAAAAGATTTAGAAAAAGAATTCGGAATAAAATTTTTGGTGCCGAAGGAAATGTCAAGAGAATTAAAAACAAGTGGATTTTATAAGCAAAACTATTGTGGTTGTACTTATTCTTTGAAAGAAGCATGGGAGCAAAAGTTCCGGGTTATAATCAAAGAGTGAAGAAGACATCAGAAAAAGTATTTTTATTGATAATTTTTCTGATTTTAGGTTTGTTTCATTTGGTTTACCTGGACAGGTTTCCGGCGGGAATAAACCATGATGAGATTGAGTATATATTGAGTGCTAAAACATATTTTCTGACAGGAGCTGATCTTTCCGGATCGTATTTTCCTAACTCAATATTTCAAACCAAAACTGAAGGGGTAATAAGTTTTTTACCCTCACTAATTTTAGCCCCATATTTTGGCGTGGTGCCAATTAACCAAGTTACAGCCAGACTTCCCTATGTGTTGATTAACTTAATTACGGCAGGAGTTTTGTATTTGCTGATTAAAAAAATTTTTGGAAATGAAAGGTTTGGTCGACTAACAGCGGTGATTTTTTTGATAAATCCGTGGAGTTTTTATTTATCGCGAACAGCAACTGATACAGCATTTTCATTATTATTTTACTTAGTCGGTATTCTGTTAATGGTAGATAATTCAAAGAAGAAAATTTGGCTGTCTTTTTTGTTTTTGGTTTTAGGATTTTTTTCTTACCATGGGGCAAAGGTAATATTTATTCCATTAATTGCGGTAGTTATGGGATATAAGTTGGCGGAATCCAGATCAAAGATCAAAAATTATTGGTGGGTTTTGGGAGCCGGAATAGGAATAATGATTTTATATTTTGGAACAGGGAGCATCTTTTTTAACCAGTCAGTCAGAGAAACCAGATCTGGTGATATTTGGCTTTTGAATCAAGATAAGCTAGCAAATACGGTTGATACCTACAGGAAAATGTCAATAGAAAACGGGTTAGGAAGATTATTTATGAACAAGATGACAGTAGCAACGGAAATATTTTTTCAAAAATATTTAACAGCTTTTTCTCCTGAAGTTTTGTTTGTTTCCGGAGATACCAGAGGAACTTACCGTTTTGGATATCATGGATTATTTTACATAGTAGATTTTGTCCTGATATTGGTGGGATTGGTAAATTTGTATAAAAAATATCCCAAGGGGGCAAGTTTTTTGATAAGTTTGGGATTAATTTCTCCACTAGCAACAGCCGTCAGCGGGGTGGAGACGTCGGTGATAAATAGGTCGTTTTTGTTGTTGCCGGTTTTGGTGATTTTGGCGTCGTTTGGGATAATAAAAATTTACAATTTAGTTTCAGGAAAATTGGGGAAAATGTTTACTTTGATTGTATTTTCGGGATCGGGATTGATATTTTTTTTGAATTTTCTTCATTTTTATTTTTTCAGATTACCAATAACCGGTCAGGAGAATTATTTTTTTAGCCAAAAAATTGTGGCTAACTACATAGACCGGCTAGGTGACCAGAAGTTGGTGGTAGTGGATAAAGAGCCAAGAGAAGTTTTTTTGGAAACGATTTTATATTCAAAAAATGACAAAGATTTGGCCTTGAAAGAATTTGTCAGAGAACAAAGTTTAAAATTTAAAAATGTTTTATTTGTGTCTGAATGTCCAGAAAAAATTGATAGTGAAACGGTTTATATAATAAACAGGTCATTTGATAAATGTTTGTCCAAGGATAATCGGAAAAGCATAAACGAAGAACAATTTGGCGGACCACTTTATTATGTAATAAATGATTCTTTGTGTTCTGATTTTGAATTACAAAGCTGGACGAGATTTCACTTGAGAGATAATTATGTGATAGAAAAGTTAAGTGATAAAGACTTTTGTCAAAATTGGATAAAAGAAATAATATGAAAAACAAAAAAATATTCTTTTTGGGGACGGTGTTTATTTTGACAGTAGTTTATTTATTTTTACGCTTGAATAAATTTGAAGAGAGAACAACTTATCACTTAGATCAAGGTTTGCATTTATTGGAAAGTTGGGAAATGGTGAAGAATAGAGATATAAGATTGATTGGTCCAATGGTGAGTTCAAAAATGTTTATGGATAGAGGGTTTTTTATTGGACCACAATATTACTATGTGTTGGGATTTTTGGGAATAATTACAAAATGGAACCCAATATCGATTGACGTAATTTTGTTAGTAATAGAGTTGGGATTTATTTTATATTGGGTAAATTGGATTAGGAAAAAATATGGAATAAGTGAAGCGTTAATGGTGTTTGGGTTATTAACTTTTTCAAGGTATTTTATAATTCATAGCCGATTTTTTTGGAATCCTCATTTCTTATTACCTTTAGGAATATTGGCAATGATTAGTTTAGTTAAATATATTGAAACGTCAAAAATAAAATACTTGTGGTTTTTGAGTGGATTTTGGGGTTTAGCTTTTAGCTTTCATTATGCAGCGATTTTTTGGGGATTACCGATTTTAATTTTATTATTGATTAATAAAATATTTTGGAAGAAACAAATATTTATAGTTTTGCCACTTGGTTTTATTTTAGGAGACTTACCGTGGTTTATTTTTGAACTGAGAAATAATTTTTATAACATAAAGACAATTTGGTGGGTGATGTCTCAGACTAAAAGTAGCAGCAGAATGGAACCTCATTATTTTGTCTATCCACTAGCAATCTTCGCAATAATGGCCTTGGTATGGGGTTTGAATAAAATTTCTAAAGAAAAAAAGAAAATTGCTTTGGCAATAATTTTGGTAATAACAATAAGCTGGTTTCAATTAGAAGTAATTAAGGATTATATCCCATTAGGACATCCTCACGGGTGGACTTATAAAATGGCAGAAGAGGTGGTGGATAAAATTCTGGTAAATAATTGTCCGGTTAACTTTAATGTGGCCAGTACTACTAGCGGTGATACCAGGGCTTATGATTTAAGGTTTTTATTAACCAGAAGTGGTTGTCAACCGATGGATGTAGATAAATATCCGGAGGCAAAAACTTTGTTTTTGGTGGCACCAGAGAATAGACTGCCGGAGACGGAAACAGTATGGGAGGTGAGTTCTTTGAAGAAATTTAAAATAAAAAGGGAAGAAAATTTGAGTGAGACAATAAAATTTTATGAATTGATTAGACTATAAAAACTAAAATAAATATTAAAATATAATTAAATATGGAAACAATACAAACAACAGAACAAAAAATGGTTGGTTTAAACCAAAGAATAAGAAATGAGCTGGGAAGAGAAAATTTGAATAATTTGAACTTGTTGAGTCAAACAATTGAGAAAACATCCTTAGAGGCCGGAGTCGAATTACATTTATTACTGGTTGGAGGGATGGTGAAACCAGAAAAACAGGGAAGATGTCATAAAGATGTAGACTTATTAGTCTATTGCCCGTCATTAGCTACGGAATATTACACAGGTGGCAGTCATGAAAAATTTGATAAATTTGCTGACTTTTTTAAAAAGGTAAATAAAAAATTAGAGTGGAAAATGGAGATAGAAAGTCCTTGGTTTATGGATTACGAGACTGCCGGTGACGGGAAAGTGATATTATCTGCAAATCAGGGAGTTCCCATAGAAATTTTACCAACAAGAGAGGATTGTTTGCACAGTTCTTTTAAAGAATACTTAAAATCCGAAAGAAATCCTTATGAAGTAATTTTTTAATTTGTTATATACTTAATTAATGACAAACAAAAAATTATATCGAAATGAGGAAGAAGCAATATTTGCCGGAGTGTGTAGTGGATTAGCGGACTATTTTGATTTGGATGTAACACTAATGCGAGTAATTTTTGTGATTTTGGTGATTGGTGGTGGAAGTGGGTTGCTAATTTATATAATTTTATGGATTGTTACTCCAATTAAGAAAGACGGAGTGGTGATTGATCATAAAGATGATGTTAAGAAATTTGTAGAAGATGCAGGTAAAAAGACTAAAACTATGGCAAAAGAAATCAAAAAAGAAATTAAGTCGAGTAATAAAAGATCAGGAAGTTTATTGGGGATGATTTTGATGGCTTTGGGAATATTAATACTGGTGGAAAAAATAATTCCGATGGTAATTAGATGGGACTATGTTTGGCCAGGAATATTGATTTTCGTGGGCGGATATTTAGTTTTTAGAGATTAGTGGTTAAAGGACAGACTATTCTCGGCAGCAGTCAAGAATTTTTCCAATAGTCTGACTAATAGTACCTAAGAAGTCTTTTTTAGGAAGTGGCTTTTCTTCAAATTTAGCTTTCTTATTATCTGACTTAACCATGCCGAGGTTTAGACCCCAGAAGAGATTATAAAGATCGAAGGATTTTTTGAAATAGTCGTTGGCTTCTTTGGTATCGCCCTTGGTAAGGTATTTAGTACCAACTTCCATAAGACGCATAGAGGCAGAAAGGAGATGCTTGCTGGTACACCAAACTTCACCTTGGCCTTCTTTGACAATTTTTTTCATGAGTTCTTTACGCATTTCTCGGGCAGTATTGAGAACTTTAATATATTTAGTGTCGCCAAGTTTTTGGGAAGTAAAAAACATATGTTCCTCAATACTAATGAGGTTCATAATAGCCAAGGACAAATCTTCACCGGAAGAAAGATCCATAGAATGACCTTTTTCGAGACTCTTGGCTTTGTCGATGAATTTTTGAATATCCTGATTGTTCATAAAACCCTCTGCCCTTCGGGCACCTCCCTTAAAAAGGGCGGCTATAAATTTTATAATTTAAAAATAAATTTGAATAAAACAGTAAGAAAAGTGAGAATACCAACGGGGAAAACAACTTTTTGGTATGGGAAAAGGATTTTACCACCATTAAGTTTACGAGAGTAGCGATCGACAAAAATACCCAAAAACCAAATAAATAAACCTAAAGTTTGACCAAAAATTATTTTGTCCAAACCTAAAATCTGATTGGAAGAAGAACCGGTTTGTTGGGTAAAAATAAAATAGAAGAGGGTTAAAACAAACATAAGGACTGACAAAACAATTGGGCTACCAAAAATTCTGTGATTAATCTTTTTGGCTAACCAAAAAGAGATGGCAGTATTGAGGCCAGAAATCCAAAGGGAAACTAAAAAATCGTCAATACCCAGGCGTTTGGCTAAAAACATTCCTCCGCCGACAGTAACGATACAAACCGGACATTGAGCAAAGGCAGGAGTAGCTAACAGTAAATAGCTAGTAGCTAGTAGTAAAATAAAAGAAAAAAATAACATGATGTGTTTATTTTAAAGGTTTTTGACATTTAGGACAATAGAAGGTACCCCTGCCTCCGACTTTAATTCGTTTAATGGGAGTCTGACAATTCAGACAAGGTTGGTCGTCGCGTTGGTAAACCCGAAAATAATATTGATGTTGGCCGACAGTACCGTCGGGGTGAATGTATTTATTATCTTTGGCAGTAGAACCACCATGAAAAAGAGATTCTTTCATAAGATCAATTAAATTTTGGCGAAGAATTTTTGCCTGTTTTTTGGTTAATTTATTAGATGGAGTTTGGGGATGAATACGACTTAAGAATAAAGCATCATTGTCGTAAATATTACCAATACCGGCAAATTTTGATTGATCCAGTAAAACTAGCTTGATAGCTCTGGAGGTTTTTTGAAGTTGTTGATAAAAATAATTATTGGTAAAATCGGGACTTAAAGCATCAATACCAACATCTTTTTGAAAATCTTTTAATTCTTCTCTTGAGAATAATTTAACCCAACCAAATTTGCGTTGATCATTGAAAAATAATTTGGTGTTATCGGAAAAAGTAAAAACAACCCGAGTAGATTTATTGGGTAAACTATCAAAAGCATCCTTGGTGGGATGACCAAGCGAAACCCTTCCCGCTTCGCGACCTTCCCTTGACAGGGCAGGTAAGACAATAATCTGGCCGGTCATTTTGAGATG
>CAYOPC010000019.1:0-8140 GCA_964405765.1 uncultured Gammaproteobacteria bacterium
AGGAATAGATTAATTAACCCAGAGAATATAGTGGTGGTTTTAGCCGGAGATGTTGATGATACGGTCCTTGGTGAAGTGAAAAAATATTTTGGTGATTTTACTTTGGGGAAGGGGAATAAATTATCGGAAGCGGAAGTGGTTTTAAACAAGGAAAAAGAAAAGAAGATAATAAAGGAGGTAGAGCAAGGTCATTTTGCTATGGCAGTGCCGGCCTTAAGGAGTCAAGATAAGAGGAGATATGCTTTTAAGCTTTTAGATATTATCTTGAATGGTAATAGTTCTTCAAGGCTTTATCAGAAGATTAGAGAGGATAAAGGATTAGCTTATTATGTTTATTCAGTTTCGGAAAGTTTTGAAGAAGTTGGTTTTTGGGGAGTTCAGTCCGGAGTAAAGCTAGATAGGATGGATGAGGCGATGGAGATAGTAAGAAAGGAGATTTTGTCTATAAAAGAGAATGTTGACAATAATGAACTTCAAAGAGCCAAGGACTATTTGGTAGGTAAAGTTAAATTGGCGATGGATAAAACCAGCTATTGGGCAAGTTTAATAGGTCAAAAGTGGTTATTAGAAGATGAATTGGTAGATATTGATAAAGAATTGAAAGAATATCAAAAAGTAGGTTTGAAGGAAGTGTCTGAGCTGGCTGGGGAGATTTTTAGACCAGAAGAAATTAGGCAAGTTTTAATAGTGAAAAGGTAAGTTTTTGGGTTGGAATGTTATTACAGGATAATGTAAGAACGGTTTAGCAATAAAGTATTTATTCTGCTAATTAGAAATGGGTGATTTTTTGTTTGGCTGGTTAGGGTAAAAGTTTATTTTTCTGATTTTTGAGATTGACTATTATAGGGTGTTTTTGGTTTAGAAAATTTAAGAAAAAGTAGTTAGCTTTTGATTTTGATTGATCTATTTTAAAAAGTGGTCTTTTACAAAAGATGACCTGGTTTGAGAAGTGTAATAAAAATGTAGTTTTTGAAGGTAAAAGTTAGTCTGGTTTGGTCTTTTTAAGAGTAAGTGCGGAGAATAGTTTATTTTAGAGTCTTGATTGATACATAAAGGTAAGTTTTTATTTTGATAAGGTTACGGTTATTTTATAGGTAATTGTTTGGAGAGATTTGTGTAAATAAAAATGCGGAGAATAATAAAATATTGCGGTTAATTAATACTTTTTGTATTTAAAATATGCGGTTAATTTAGTTTTAGGAGATAAAATTGGAGGAAATGACTTGTTTTTGATTGAGAGAGGGTGGTGTTTAATGAGTTTAGCTTTAAAAGTTAAATTTTGAGGAATCTTTTTTAGAAAGTGATTAATATTAGAGGATATTTTTATTGAATTTTTAGGGATGAGAAAAAGAGGGAGAAGAAGATGATTCTAAATGTTTTTGTTTATGTAGTATTTTATGTATATTGATATATTTTTAAATTTCGAAATTAGCAAAGTTTACTTTCATTTGCTAAATGAAAATTTATTTTAAAATAGACCTATTTTGGCGTTAAAAATTAGTTTTTATAGGGACTAAATGGATTTTGGTTTAGAAACGAAGAGAAAATTTTCAAAATGCTGTTAATTTAAGCTGTTTTGAGATTGATATAGGGTGAAATATTTTTTGTATCCCCAGAAGGAATTGTCCCGCAGTTGCGGGATAGGAAACCTGTTATATATTTTTGTGTCCTCACTGGGAATTGAACCTAGATTTGCCACTTAGGAGGTGGCCGTTCTATCCGTTGAACTATGAGGACAAAATAAAAATGACTAAGATCTAATTTCTAATGTCTAAAAGAAGACAGAAGAAGAATAGTTGCTTTATTAAGATAATTAGTCAGGGATAGGAGATTCGAACTCCTAACCTCACGCACCCGAAGCGTGCGCGCTACCAATTGCGCCAATCCCTGCCAACAGCTTCGCAGTTAGGCAGGCAAGCCTGCCTTCGTTAAAACTTCGGCGAGGCAAGCCTGCTGAGTATTTACCTAGGTAAAACTGCTTTAGTTGAAGGTAGCCTTATTATATCTTACTTTTGTTAAGTGTGGTTTTGATATGGTTGACGATGGGAAAAAGAGTCTTTATACTGATTAATATATGACAGATAATGATAGAAATGTAAGAACTTTGGTAGTTTGTTTTGTTTTGGCTTTGGCAGTTTTGGTGCCTTTAAGAGTTTTGAAAAGTAATACTGAGATGGTATTTAGACAGGCAGAGGTTTTGGGAGAGGCAGAAATGGAGGAGGGGGATAAAATGGAGTTGATTTATAGGGATGAGGTAGATAGCGTCGGGGTGGATGAGGTGGTTTTGCCTGATGCTGAGGTATTGGTGGTGGTTGAATCGGAAGAGTAAATTAGGTTTACTTTATTTTTTGATGGAAAGTGAATAAAGGTTTTCAGTGGAAGAAAGGGAAAGGTTAGTTAAAATGACTACTTTACTACCGTCGGACCAAGGGTAGACACAGTTGGGGTTGAAGTTGGAGGTGAGTATGGTTTGTTGGTTGAGGCCGTCGTAATCAACTACTTTTAAATCTTGATTTTGAACGAAGATGAGATTGTTGGTGTTGGGAATCCAAAAGAGTTGAAAAAGATCTTTTTGAGAGCCGATAAGAAAGTTAGTGTCATCTTTGATATCGTAAACATAGTAATTTCCAACCTTGACTTGGCGGTTTTGGGTTTGAGTGCTTTTGGCTGGTGGCGGGGTAATGAGATTATCTTTAATGTCACCATCGATTTGGGCTAAATAAAGAACTTTGTCTTCTTTACTAGAGTATTGAATGTGTTGGGCGGAAGCAGTAGAAACTAAGGGTTGTAATTCTTTGGGAAGTCGGTCAATTTTATTTTTGGTAATAAGGGAGGTTTGAGTTTGCCAATCGGCATAGATTTCTTTGAGGTTTTTGGTGACATCGGTAAGTTTTTGAGAAGAAATAGGACTGTCAAGCGAGAGGAGGTAGTTGACCTTGGTCTTGGGGTTATTAGTTAAAATTTGGCGGGAGTTGGGGGAAAAAGTATAGTTAAATTCGGTCCAGTTGATGGTGGCAGAGTCGGTAGCTAGTTGACGGGTATCACTGCGAATAAATGAAATAGGCAGACCAGTGGATTCTATTATATAGAGGCCGTTATCTTTGGTGGCAGAAGCAGAAGCAACAGCATAGACAATTTTGGTATTGTCGATATTGGCGCTAGGGTTGATGGCTCCGGTGAGAGTGATAGGTTTTAGATCGGGGACGGAACTGAAAAGTTGAATATCAGCTTGATAGACGGTTTCCGGTTTAACGGTAATGGTTTTTTGCCAGGGATTGAAACCATCCTTATTAATTTTGAGAGTGTAAATTCCGGGTGAAAGGTTAAAAGTGTCATCGGTGGCGGTAATAAGTTTGTCGTTAATATAAACAGAGGCACCTTTAGGGTAGGAAACGGCAGAGATAATGCCGGTAGGGTTGAGAGTAAAGCCATTCTTGAGGGAAAATCGATAACCTCTGGCAAAAATAGAAATTAAGTAAGTTGAGCTGATGATGAAAAAACCAACTAGAGCGATAAGGGTTAAACTACGTCGGTTGGAAGAGTTTTCCATATGTTTTATTATAACTTAAGCGAACAGGGGGTAGTGTATCATATTTATATGAAGTTGTTGAAAAAGCTGGGTATAGATTTGGGTACAGCTAATAGTATTGTGTGGGAGGCAGGGAAGGGTATAGTTTTAAATGAGCCGACGATTGTGGCAGTGGGGATTGAGGACAGAAAGGTGTTGGCTGTAGGGAGTGAGGCTAAAAAGATGTTAGGAAAGACACCGGAGTATATTGAAGTGGTTTGTCCACTGGAGGATGGGGTGATTGCGGATTATGAAGTAACTGAGGCGATGTTGAGGTATTTTTTGCGTCAGGTGATGGGAAATAATTGGTTTATTGGTCCGGAAGTGATGGTGTGTGTGCCGGCCGGAGTAACCCAGGTAGAACAGAGAGCGGTGTTAGATGCGACTTTGTCAGCCGGAGCCAGAAAGGCTTATTTGATAGATGAGCCTTTGGCGGCAGCGATTGGGGCTAAGATTCCGGTGTCGGAACCGTTTGGGAATATGATTGTGGATATTGGCGGTGGGGCGGCGGAAGCAGCAGTAATTGCTTTGGGAGGGGTGGTGACTCATAAAAGTGTTAAAGTGGGAGGAAATAAATTAGACCAGGCGATTATGGATTTTTTGAAAAAGAGGTTTAATTTAATTATTGGAGAACAGACAGCGGAGACAATAAAGACTAGGTTGGGAAGTGCGATAAAGCCAAAAAAAGTAGAGACGTTGGAGATTAATGGTAGGGATTCAATTTATGGTTTGCCAAAAAATATGATAGTGGATAATGATATGGTCTATGAGGCATTACGGCCGATGTTGGAGACAATAATTACAGTGATTAGAGATACTTTGGAAATAACGCCGCCGGAATTGGTGGCAGATATTGTAGACAGAGGAATTGTTTTGAGTGGGGGAACGGTACAGCTGAAAAACTTTAACACACTGGTAACCAGAGAAATTGGGGTGTCGGCGCATGTGGCCTTGGAGCCGCAATTTTGTGTAATTAAGGGAACTGGGGTGGCGGTGGAGAATTTGGAAATTTATCGGCGGGCGATTAGGTGATACAGTCAAGATTTTATTCCTATAAGGAATAAAATGTCTAATTTCTAATATCTAATTTCTAAGTAAAAATAAGACTTATAATTGGTGATTTTAAATTTGATGATAAAAGTTGATATAAATAAATATTTTTCCTTATTTATCTTTATTTTTGAGAGTAAAAATATTATTCTAAAGTTAATATTTAGTGGAAAGTTAAAATTGGGTTTTTAATCCTATAACTTGACAAGGTAAGAGGGGGTGATATAGTTAAAGTATCAAACTTATTTTTTATTAATATAAGATATATTTTTAATGAAATTTTGCCATTTTTTGAAGTTTTTAAAATGTTAAAATCAATTAGTGAAAAAAAGAAAGGTAAAAAAACAGGTAGTAAGGGCCAAAACTAGCGGGAATAAGGGGAACTCTGGTAATAGTTTTTTCCTAAGTTACTGGAAAATGTTTGATATATCGCTTTTTGGCAGAGAGAAATCTGATCTGCTAAATATTATAGGAAGAAATTTGGACTCAGGCACGAAAAAATATTGGATAGCCACGGTTAATCCGGAATTTATGATGGAGGCGGAAAAAGACAGGGTTTTTAAGGATATTCTGAAGAAAACCAGTTTAAATGTAGTGGACGGAATCGGGTTGGTATGGGCCAGGGAATTAGCCTGTCAGCCTGTCAGCTTATCAGCTTATCAGATAACAAAGTTTTTTAAAAAAATACCAGTTGCTTTTAAAGTTGGGGTGGACGTTTTAAAAGGGAAGTATAAAGATCAGGTGGCGTCGGGGGCGGATTTAATTTTAGAGTTGGCCAAAATGGCTAAGGAAAAAGAGAAGAAAATTTTTTTGTTGGGTGGCTGGGGTGATAGAGCAGAAAAAACAGCCAAATTTTTAATGTCTAATTATCTGATTTCTAATAAAAAGATTGAATGGTGTGTAGGGGAACCAGAAGTGAGTAACGATGAAGTGGTAAAAAAGATTAATAAATTTAAACCAGATATTTTATTGGTGGCTTATGGAATGAAGAAACAAGAATTTTGGATTAATGATAATTTAGAGAGTTTAGAGGCGGGTTTGGTAATGGGAGTAGGGAGAAGTTTTGATTATTATAGCGGGGAGTTAAAGAGGGCACCTGAAATTTGGCGGAAAATGGGAATGGAATGGCTTTATTCTTTGATTAAAGAACCAAAAAGACTTAAAAGGCAATTGGCTTTGCCGAGGTTTATTTGGAAAGTAATTATTAATTAGATTTTTTATGGCAGAAAATAGAGAAAGTATATCAATCAAATTAAAAGAGACACCAAAAGGTGAGTTGTCGGCATTACGGGCGGAATGGGAAGCGAAAATGGCTGAAGAGGGATTGGCACCAATTGATAAACCGTTAACCGATGAATTAGGTGAAGCCGGTGTAGAAGCTGACAGTTTTGATGGATTAGCAACGACGGAATACGATATTAAAAATAGTTTAGATGATGGGGTAGAGACAGAAAATATATTTTCCAGCGAAATACCTTTAAATAAATGCGGCTTACCGCCTTGTAAAAGAGCCAAGCTAGAGGATGAAAGAAGAATTGTGGAGAAAGATACAAGATTGGGAGTGTAGGGTTTTGTGGTAAAATCCGGGGTAATTTGGGGTTGGTAGAGATAATAGGTAAGGATTGTTTGCGCCCACCCAAAATAATTTTGCTTTGGGTGGTTATTTAAACCTATAATATTGATTTTTGGGGAGTTTTTTGGTATAATGGTGGTTGTTTACGAATAATTTTGTTAAAACAACAAAAATTAGGAGTAGATAGAACTTTTAAATCTTACAAGCTATAAGTAAATTATTGAGCCAAAAGTGGTAACTATTTTAGTTGTTACTTTTGGCTCAATAATGAAGAAAAGGGGTGGCAGAGTATGTTTGTGCTGGATTCGGTGATTAGGGAAGGAAATCGGATCGATTTGTTGACCTGTGGAGTGACTGATTCTTCCGAAAGGAAGAAGAAGATCGGTACTCCGGGTTGCTTGTGGGATCCGACCCTTGGGGAGAATTTTCTGAACGAGGGCGAGTGGCTCAAAACTGGAGGTTTGGCCCGGGTTGGCGTGTCGGCGGCAGTCATTTGCACCGACGGTAGCGTTGGTCCGCAGGCTGTCATGTCGCGGTTTGATTCCGGTCACCCGACGGCTGCAGGTAAACTGACACCGCCGGCAGGGATCTGGGAATCGGGGTCGCTGATGAGTGCGGCGCTGAAGGAGTTGGGAGAGGAAGTTTTGCCGGCAGTAGACGAATACATCGTACCTTGGTGGTATGATGATGGATCCAGTTACTGCGAGTTGGAGCTCAACCATATCCGGTGCTACGCCGATGATCACAACATGCAGGTAAGCCAGAAGACGGCTGTGTATGTCGAGGATTTTGAGGATGTCGGTCAGCTGGCTATCGAAGAAGCTTTCACCATCTATGTCGATGGCGTGCGTCAGGGTCGGGCGATTTTGGCTTGCGAACCGGAGAACGGCGGTATTGAAGTAATCTTCCTGCTTCGATGCCGCGAGGCTGTCTTTGAGAAACTGCTCGATGGTGAGCGGTTTAAGGACAAATGGCTTCACCGCGAGGTGGGGTTGTGGACGGTTGAGATGTTGGAAGAAGAAAACCAGCGCGGAGCGCTGACGACCAAGGCCATCGAAGTCTTGAAAGTGATGAAGGGCTTGTAAGAAACGGGCGACCGATATCAGTTTTGCAGCAATGCACAACAAAATATCCGGTCGCCCTTCTTCGTTTTAAAATTGGCCGAGGAATTTGATTTCCGGTTCGAGAGTAATACCTAATTTTTCTTGAGCTTGGGTTTGAATAAATTTAACTAATTTAAAATAATCGGCGGCAGTAGCGTGACCATTATTGACAATAAAATTGGCGTGAAGGGGGCTAATTTGAGCGTCGCCGATAGAGTAGCCTTTGAGATTTAGTTTTTGATCAATGATCATACCTGACGGATCTTGGTTGGGGTTATTTTTAAAGACTGAACCCAAAGAATTCATTGATTGAACGGCAGATTTTTTTTTGATAATATCAATGACTTTTTGTTTGGCTAAAGTAGAGTCGCCTAAAGTTAATTGAATAATAGATGAAATTATAAAATCGTTTATTTTTTCAACAGAAACGATGAACTGGGAAAATAAATGTTTATCATCACCATGAATATTGCCGGCGATAGCACCGCCGACGGTGGAAGGAATATAGGCAAATTCTTCCAGACCGACAAGATTATTATCTAAAGTAAAATTAATTAATTGAGAAAGTTGAACGCCAGAGGCAGCTTTTACTTGATTGTTGGGTAAAATTTCTATTTCGTTGGAATCATTTTTAATGACAATACCACGGAGGCCGGAGTCAGAAATTAAAAGATTGGAACCGTTACCCAAGATAGTTATAGAGATGTTAGGTGTTAGATGATAGATAAAATCAATAATATTTTTGAATTCTTCCGAGGATTTGGTGTGAATGAAAATGTCGGCCAGGCCGCCGATTTTGACGGTAGTGTAAGAGGCAAGCGGGTGATTTTGATAAATTTCGGAGTC
>CAYOPC010000019.1:8240-9930 GCA_964405765.1 uncultured Gammaproteobacteria bacterium
AATAAATAATTTGAGATAGTAAAAAAATATGGGTTGTTGATGTGGAAAAGTGGGAAAAATACAAATTATCCTATAATTTATTTAGCCTCGACTTAAATTTTTCGTCACAAATTTTTCCACTGGAAAATCAATGTGGTCGCCCATGTTGAAACACGTTCCAAAATTGTGACTTCAAAATTTATTGTGTTTATTGTTATGATTGGTTATGATTTTAGGAATTGATCCGGGATTGGCCAATACTGGCTGGGCGGTGCTTGAGCCTGTCAGCTCATCAGCTCATCAGCCTGTCAGCTCATCAACCTGTCAGATGGAGAATAATTCAGAATATAAGTTGGTGGAATGTGGGTGTTTAAAGACAAAAATAACCAGTACTTCGGCTAAAAGATTAAATATGATTTATGAGGAATTGGAAGAATTAATTAAAAAATATAAAGTTGAGGCTTTGGCTTTTGAATCGTTGTTTTTTGCTAAGAATGCAAAGTCGGCAATTAAAGTGGCTGAAGCGATTGGGGTAATAAAAATTTGTGGCCAGAGAAACGGAATTGAGGTAACCGGATTTACGCCATTGCAAGTAAAAATGGCTTTGGTGGGTTATGGACGAGCCGAAAAGGAACAGGTGGAAATTATGGTGAGAGAATTTTTGGGTTTGAAGGAAAATATTTCACCCTCGCATGCATCAGATGCGGTGGCAGTGGCGTTGACGTATCTCTTCACTAACCGACAGTTGGTTGGCTAGATCTTTGGGGGTTTGGTGGAGATAAAAGTCTAACATCTCAGGATCCTTTTCTAACAATTTGGAGTCTTTTTCGATCAGGATACCGGCATCTTTGAGGAAAGTTGTTGGACCAACTACAGGCTTGAGTATTTCCTCGATAGGATGGGTTAAAATGTGTTGACTGTCGATTGCTTTTTCGTAAGCAACTAATTTGAAATTAGGACTATTGGGAGTTTTGGGCCGGCATGGAATTCTAAAAATTGTTCCTGGAGTAATTACTTCTATAATAGAGTTGGCTAATCTAAGGTTAGATTGATGAATTTTTCTGGCTTCGATAGCTTCAATTTGTCTTTCAGGATGACTAGTTCTATTATTTCGATAATGTTGAATATTAATGCTGGCGACATTTTCTTCAGCAATAGCCTTGCGTCCTCTATGACAATCCCATTCTTTCATCTAACTATTGTAACATTTGGATATTCTTCGGGTTTAGGATAAAATGAGTTTATGATTTCAAGCTTGAAAGGAAAAATAAATCGAATTTTGGGGAGTAATTGTGAAGTGGAAGTAAATGGGGTAGGGTATTGGCTTTTTGTGGGGAAAAATTTTTTGAAAAATCACAATGTAGATGAAGAAGTAACGGTGATGACTTATATGGCGGTGTCGGAAAATGATATTAATCTGTTTGGTTTTGAAAATTGGGAGGAAGTGGATTTGTTTAAAATGTTAATTTTAGTGTCGGGAGTGGGGCCAAAAACAGCGGCAAATATTTTGGGTGAGACAGAAAGTTTGGCAATTATAAAGGCGATTGGTGAGGCTGATGTGGGTTTTTTTCAGAAAATGAAGGGAGTAGGAAAGAAAACAGCTCAGCGAATTATTATTGACCTGAAGTCAAAAATTGGGGGATTAGGGGAATTGGATTTGTCTAAGGAAGAAAAAATGGTTGATGACGATTTGGTTTTGAGTTTAAAGCAA
>CAYOPC010000020.1:0-9565 GCA_964405765.1 uncultured Gammaproteobacteria bacterium
GAGCCATACAAATAATCTGATCAGACCTTAAGTCATGCTCTTGTTCAATAAATCTCGCCCCCATAGCCGTAATTATAATATATAACTTAAGTCGATAGGTAAATCTTTTATTCTGCAACCATGTCTTTTGTCTTTCTCTCTAATCCGCGTTATCCTTTTTTAATGCTCAAACTTTTTTTGGCTGTTTCGGTAGTCTTAAATTTTATTCTTGGATTTTTCTTTCTCCAATCAAAATCAGCTCCAACTAATTTATTCCAAGTCGAACGGATTATTGATGGTGATACTTTTATTATCGAAGGCAATCGGCAGATTCGTCTTATGAGTGTCAATGCTCCCGAAGTTGGTTTGTGTGGTAGTCAACAAGCCACTGAAAAATTATCCAGCCTTATTTCTGGCAAAAAAGTTCGTCTAGAAGGGGAAATTAACGATCATTTTGGTCGAATGTTGGCTCTAGTTTACATTGATGACAAATTAGTTAATGAAGAACTGATTCTTTCTGGTTGGGCTCGTTTTACTTCCACTGTTTCATCTGCTTCGGAAAAATTAAAATCTGCCTTTCAACAAGCCAAAGATCAAAAAATCGGTGTTTTTAGTTCTCTTTGTTATCAAACCACCAATCCGGATAATCCCAAATGTAGTATCAAAGGTAACGTTCGCGAAGGCAAAAAAACTTATTTTTTCCCTGGCTGTGGTAATTATAGTAATGTCGCTTTAGAACTTGATCAAGGTGATCAGTGGTTTTGTTCCGAAAATCAAGCCCTTACCGCCGGTTTTACCAAATCCGCCAATTGCTACAACAAAAAATATTAACCTAAACTAAACTTTTCTGTTCTTTCTTAATCGTTTTCCAGTGATACCAATATACTGGCACCCCCACCAAAATCATCGCTATCGAATTTGAAAATTGTCTTTTGCGTTGATTCGCTTGTTCCTCTTTATTTCTTCGTTCCATTTCTTCTGGAGATACTGTTTGTTTGCCATCAATGGTTGGTTCCACATAATAGGTATATTCAGACACTCTAAAAACATAGCTTTTAATTCCCAAATCCACCAATTGAATACTACCTATTATCGAAATCAATAAACCTACAAACGAAAACAAGTACAAATACAGCAATCGGATATTAAATTTCATTTACAACAAAAGTATACCATTAAGTAATTTACCTATCTCAAATAAGATATAATTCAACTATTCATATGAAATCAAAACAACTTCCTCAAGCTAAACAAATTTATCGTCGCAACAATTTTTTTTACCGAATACTCTGTGGTGTTTTTCTTGGTATTGCTGTTATTGCCCCGGGTGTCAGTGGCAGTGTTATGGCCGTTATGATGGGTATTTACGATGAATTAATCACCATTATCTCTAACCCGCTCAAAAATTTTAAGAAAAATTTCATCTTTTTATTTCCTATGGGCATTGGCGGTGCTGTCAGTGTTGTTTCCCTTATTCAGGTTCTTAAATTCATGTTTGAAACCTATCCTATTCCTTCATTTTTATTATTCTTTGGTCTTATTGGTGGTAGTTTGCCGACTATCTTTAAAGAAGCCAATGAAAACGGTTTTCATAAAAAATATTTAGTTGGCATTATCGCTGCCTTTATTTTTGCCGCTGGCATTGGTCTCATTGCTCGTTCAAAAATGACTCTTAACTCCGGCTTAAATGATTCTATTTATCTGCCGCTTTCCGGCGGCATTGCCGGCATGATGAGTATGGTTCCTGGCATGAGTATTTCTATGGTCTTAATGACTCTTGGGGTTTATTCCAAGCTCCTTCACGCCGCTGCCGGTTTTCAACTAATGACTATTGCTCCGGTTGGTATTTGTTTTGTTCTGGGTATGTTTTTATTTTCCAAAATTACCAAATTTGTTTTTGATAAATATCATAATTTTGCCTATTTTATGGTTTTTGGTTTTGTTCTTGGTACCCTTATCGGCATTTTCCCTGGCCTTCCTACCGATTTATTAAATTGGATTTTAAGTCTAATTACCATTTCTCTTGGTTTTTATATTTCCACTCTTTTCCAAAAACTCGGCGTCAAATTCAAAACCATAGATTAAATTATTAAAGTCATTCATAATCATCTTATGACAATCAAAAATCAAATCTATCGCTGTCCTATTTGTGGCAATATTATTGAAATTTTACACGCTGGTAATGGTCAACTTGTTTGTTGTGGTCAACCCATGGAGCTAGTCCAACCAAAAACCGAAGACATCGGACAAGAAAAGCATCTTCCGGTTATCGAAAAATCAGAGGGTAAAATTACGGTCAAAATTGGTTCTATTCCCCATCCCATGGAAGAAGCCCATTACATTGAATGGATTGAAATTACTGCCAACAACCATATTTGCAAAAAATTCCTCCAACCAGGCGATGCCCCCGAAGCTGTTTTTGAAATCACCGCCGAAAATGTTACTGCTCGGGAATATTGCAATATTCACGGCCTCTGGCAGACAAAATAATTTATGAATTTAATTATCATTCGTGGCCCATTGGGTGTTGGTAAAACTACCATCTCTAAATTACTCGCCCAAAAATTAAACGCTAATTATTATTCTGTCGACGACATTTTGGCTCAAAATAATCTTGATATTGTCGATGAATCTATTGGTTGTATTCCCGAGCAAAATTTTCTCAAAGTTAATCAAATAATTATTCAAAAAATTATTCAAAATAATCAATCAGTAGTCATCGACGGTAATTTTTATTATCAAAATCAAATCGAAGATTTATTCAAAAATAATTAATGCTTAATCATTACCCTCTCACTTACACCCCACTCTCTTTAAAAACACTAGTCAATTTATCCTCAAAAATCAGTCTTTAAATTATTTTGCTATAATACTCTCGTGAAGTTAATGTAAAACATCTAAACCAATTACTCTCATTTTTTGAGAGAACTGGTGTTTTGCTTTAATTATTTTCATTAAATCCAAACGCCGGTTAATACCGGCTTTTTTTATGCAACTTCAATCAAATTCTATTACCAAAGAGTATTCTGACCGGATTATTCTTGATAATATCAACTTCACTATTTCTGATAGTCAACATATTGGTCTTATTGGCCAAAACGGCAGTGGTAAAACCACTCTTCTAAAAATTCTTGCCGCCAAAGAATTTCCTGACCATGGCCAAATTATCAAAATCCCCAAAAATCTTTCTCTTGGTTTTATTCCTCAGGTCGCCGATTTTGATTGCCAACTTTCTGTTACCGATAACCTAATCAAATCTCTCTCGTTAGACGAAACAGAAATTTATCAAATTTATATTGCTCTCAATGATCTTCAGATAGGGGATATTGCCACCAAACTTTTTGGTCAACTTTCCGCCGGCCAAAAAACCAAAGTTTATTTAGCTCGAATTTTAATTCAACAGCCCGACATCTTACTTCTCGATGAACCTACAAATCACCTAGATATTCAGTCTATCCAATGGTTAGAAAATTATCTTCAAAATTACCCAGGTGCTTTTTTAATTGTCTCTCACGATCGCCGGTTTCTAGACAATGTTACCAACACTATTTTTGAATTAAATAATTGCCAAATCAGAAGTTATGGTGGCAATTTTTCTTTTTACAAACATCAAAAACAAATTGAGCTCAAGGCTCAACAAAGAAATTTTGTTGTTCAAGAAAAAAAAGTTACTCGCCTTCAAGAATTAATTCGGGTTGTCAAAAATAAAACTCAACAACGTGAAGTAAATACTTCCGGTGCTGATTTTAAAATTCGCAAACAAGCTGCCGCCTCGGCTTCTCGAGCTAAATCCACCGAAAAAATGTTGGCTAAGGAATTACTTGAATCCGGTATCGAAAAACCCCAACCGATTCCTGAGTTATCCCTTCTTTTCCGTCCCAAACAAGAAAGCAGTCAGGTCGTTGCTTATTTAAATAATATTTCAGTCAAGTTTAATCACCAAAATATCATCAAAAATTTTTCTTTAGTTATTAATCATCGCGATCGTCTGGCTCTTGTCGGTTCTAACGGTTCTGGTAAATCAACTCTAATAAAAACTATTTTAGGTCAAATTAAACCTGATATGGGTAGCGTTCAAATTGGTAATCATATCGATATTGGTTACCTACCTCAGGAACATCACCAAATTAATTCTTCTTCAAATTTATTGGATTATTTAATGACTCAATCAAAGCTTGACCGTACCAGTGCTTATCGTTTGGTCAAAAGATTTCTTTTTACCGAAGACGATTTAGTTACCCAAGTTAATAAATTAAGCAGTGGTCAAAAATCAAAATTATCTTTGGTCGTCATTATGGCTTCCGGTGCCAATTTTATTATTCTTGATGAACCAACCAATTATTTAGATATCCCTTCTCGTGAAGCTCTCGAATCAGCTCTTATTTCTTATCCTGGCACTCTATTGGTAATTTCTCATGACCGTTATTTTCTCGACCGCATTTCTCCAACCAAGACTATCCAGCTATCACTTTAACGAAAAAGATTTCTCAAAATTTAAACTCTGATATTTCTTGGCAAAATCCACTGCCTCTTTTTAAAATATCTGGCTTTATCGTCTCCCCCAAAGCATCACTGTTAAGTAAATTTGTGCTAACATGAACCTATGATCAAAGAAAAAGAAATAAAAACTGAAAAACATCAATGTTGCCCAAATGACGTTTTAAAACGTGGCCGACACCACCACGGTCATTGTAATTGTCACCATAGTTCTGCTCTTTATGGTTTAGGTGTTATCGGTGCCTTATTTTATTTTCTCCAAAACGCTGCTACTTTCACTGCTGTTATAGTTGGTATTTTTAAATCATTCTTTTGGCCGGCCTTCATCGTCTTTCAAGTTTTAACTAATCTTTATATATAAAAAACTATCTGGCTGAAAATTTTTTGTCTGATCTCCACCAATAATTTCCGACGGTTTTCTCCTTTCAGTCAACCATTCTGATTCTTCAAAATTTTTCCCTATAATCTCTACGGTCTGCGTTGGTTAAGCGGGTATCTGGTTTTTGATTGATTTTATTGTCTAATGAATCGGTATTTCCGTATCTTACTAAATAAACTTTCATAAATTATTATGAATAATACCCTCGTCTTGATACCGGTAATGTTTGAGCTAAATTCAACATTAATTTCTGAAATTGATCTTCTTCCGGTTTTGTCGTTTCCTGTAAAAAATTTTCCCCCAGTCGAATATTCACTCTGTGAAATAAATTTAACCCCCTGCTTTGTTGTCCTTCAAAATCTATCCCTATCGGTACATATAATGTTGGTACTAGCAACTTTCCACTAGTTACCATACCGCTTTCTCCTTTTGTTAATACTCCTTCTGTCCTATGTCCTTCAGGACTGATTATTAAAGATACTGATTTTTTTGTTTCTCTTTTACCCAAAATTTTTAATCTTTCCAAAAATTTTCTATTTTGCCTAAAGGCTTCTTCTTTAGTGTATCCGTATTCTGGATTATCAATTTGATAAGTTTGAATCACTCTATGAGTTTCCACTCCGCAAGCCTCAATTACTTTTGTCATTAATACTATTCCACTATTTCCCGATTTGCCTTCCGTGTTAGAAAAAGATACCGGTGCTATCCATTGGCTATCTTTTCTGGTCTCAATTCTTCTGGCAATGTTCCCCGCCAGCAACGGATCTACCAAAGTAGTATGGTTGAAATAAAAAACCAAATTTAAATTATCTCGTCTGAAAACTTCTTCTCTGATATTTTTAATTTTCTCTTTCGTTTCACTGTCAATTCTAATGCCATACAACAAACGGGGGAGCACCCCTGCCGTCACATCTCTAAAAATTTTTTGATATTTTTCTTTCGTGATCCATTATCTCATATTATTAATGTTAACCATACTTGACATTATGTAAAGTATACTTTACAATTATTTTATGACTCTCAAAAAATATCGTCAAATAAAAAATTCTGTCCTTATTTTTTTATCGCTTATCATTTTAATTTCTCTTTCTCTCCAACTTTTTCTTCTGACTGGTTTTTCTGTTTTAACATTCATTCTTTTTTTATCCTTAATTTCTTCCAAAAATCAAAAAATTTTTGATGAAAGGGAAGTTAATCTTCGCCAGCAAGCTACTGATTTCACTTTTACTATTTTTCTTTCTACTATTTCCGTTTCTTCTTTTTTAATGTTAATTCCCTCATATAGCGGATTATCGGTTTTTTCCCGGGGTGAATTTTTATTTTTGGAAACTCTCGGAGTTATTTTTGCTTATCTAACCCTTTTTATCATTATTTTATATTCTCTTTCTTATTTCTTTTTCAGCCGTCAAAATGAAAAATAAACTTAAACTTTACCGTTTCCAGCACTCTTTAACCCAGGAGGATTTAGCCGACAAAATTAATGTTAGCCGCCAAACCATTATCGCCATTGAAAATAATAAATATTTACCCTCAATTACCTTAGCTTTCAAACTCTCCCGTCTTTTCCAGGTTAATATTGAAGATATTTTTATTTATCAGGAGGAAAAATAAAATGAAACTTTTTACTAAAATTAAACAACCGTTATTTTTTAGTTTTGTTATCGGGTTAAGTCTTGTTATTTTATTTTTTGTCATCGCCTGTACCTGGATCGGTTACGATATTAAAAATCAATGTCGCCAAGCCCAAAAAGATTATGGTGGCACTTGCCAGCAGGCTTTAGCCAAATTATTAACCGACGAAAACCGTAGCTTTAGTTCTCGCAATTCTGCTATTTGGGCTTTGGGCCAACTTGGCGACTCTGCCTCACTTCCTCTCCTTCAAAGTTTTTATACCGGCCATATTCCTGACAGAGAACCTCTTAATCAAATGATCAGTCAATACGAACTTAAAAAGGCCATCAATTTAGTTGGCGGTGGAACCAATATCACCGCTATCTTTTGGCGCCACGGTATCAACTAAATTCAAAAAAGTTTTTGATCCTCCGGATCCACCCAATTTTCCAATTCAGCCTTATCTTGTACATATCCTCTCAGATCTAAAGTATTTTTATGAATTGCCAAATGTAAATGTTTTCTTTCACCGTCAGTTTCCTGGGTTCCACCCTTACCCAAAATTCCAATTTTTTCCCCTATTCTTATTTCTCCGTTTTCGGTAATGCTTTCATTTTTCAAATGGCCGTAAAGTAGATAATAATCCACCCCATCTTTTTGGCATTTTATTACTGCTGTTCCTCCGTAACCCGATACCCACCTTCTCAATACTACTTCACCGTCGCAAATACTTTTCACTTCTATTTCCTCGTCTTTGTCCTCAAATTCCACATCCACTCCCGTATGGTAACCGCTAAATCGTTCCGGCTGAACCGGTGAATTTTCTGGTGTTATAAAAATTCCAAAGGGCTTTTTTGTTATTCTGGTTTTAAATTCATTCACTAGTTCAATTATTTTCTTCGTCTCTTTTATTTCTTTATTTTCTTCAATCACTGAGTTTTCCTTAAAATCAATTTTTGTTTTATTTTTTGTCAAAAAAAATCCACCCATCAAAAAACCAACTATTATCAATAATATCGTTATCTTCTTATTCATCTGTCAAAAAACAAAACATTAATATTTCTGTATAATTAAACCATGAAAGATTATCTCAACAAAATTATCCCCGCCTTTTTAATCATTATTTTTTTCTTTTTAGTTGCCTCGGTTTATTCCCAATTTGGCAATCCCTTACCATTTTCCATCAACAGCACTGTTACCAATAAATCCGATATTTTTACTGTCACTGGCGAGGGGACTATTGCTGTTAAACCCGACATTGCTTATGTCAACGTTGGCATTCAAAAAAATGCCTCTACTGTCAAACAAGCTCAAACCCAAATTAATGAAGTTATCAATAAAATTAGCGACGCTCTCAAACAACTTGATATTGATGCCAAAAATATTCAAACCACCGATTATTCTATTAATCCCAATTACGATTGGTCTAGTGGTACCCAGAAAATTACCGGCTACACTGCTAGCACTCAATTAAAAGTCAAAATTACTGACCTCGACAAAATTAATGATGTCATTGATTCTTCTACTGCCAATGGTGCTAATCAGGTTAGTAATATCACTCTCGATGTTGACAATCGTGATGCCGCCGAGGAATCAGCTCGCCAAGACGCTGTCGCCCAAGCCAACAAAAAAGCCGAAGCTGCCGCCAAAGCAGCCGGATTTAAATTAGGTAAAATCATTAGCTACTATGAAACTTCCAACGAAAGTAATCTTGTTCGGCCTGTAGCTTACAGTCTTAAATCTTCTGGTGGTGGCATTGCCGATCAAGCCCTCAATACTAACATTCAAACCGGTAGTGAAGAAGTCAAAATCATTGTCAATCTTAGCTATCAGATTAATTAAATAATTTTCAGATCAGATTTAATAATCTCAATTGTTTAATCTTTCCGCCTTTGATAAGATAGAGCCTCATGATTACTCAACTTGGCAAGCAAAAACTCGAAGAACACCTTCAAAAACTTCAAGACGAACTTAATCGCACTTGTGAAGATCGGGGCAAGGCCGCCGAAGAAGGCGATTTAAAGGAAAATTCCGCTTATATATTCTTAGGCGAACGGGCTTTAGTTTTATATTCTCAAATTGATCAGGTTAAAGCCGATCTTAAAACTTGTGTCGTTCAATCAGCCCCGACCCAAACCGATATTGTTGTTTTTGGTAGTCGTGTCAAGATCAAATTCGAATCAGATAATCGGGAAATGGAAATTACTTTAGTTGGCAAAAATGATTCCCATCTTCAGCCTAGTTGGATTTCTTGTCAAAGCCCTCTCGGTCAAGCCTTATTAAATCAATCAAAAGGCGCTAAAGTTTCTGTCAACGACCAACCGGTTTCTATTCTCAATATTTCTATCGGTGAAATCTAAATCTATTTATTCAATAAAGAAAATAGACTTATTTTTCTTATGTCTGATACTCCAAAAATATATTGAAGCACTCTTTCGTTTCCAATTCCGTACCCGGCATGAGGCTTAGCTAGTCCGGTTTTAACTATATCTAGGTACCATTTAAAATCAGTCAAAGTTCCACCTCTTTTTTGGTGTAAAGCAAACATAGTCGACGTCAGCAGTCTTTCTTTTAGTTTTTCAAAATTATGTTCCCTAACTGCCGAACCGGTACTTTCACCGGAATAGGGAAGTATCAAATCGGCCGACAACACTACCCTCGGATCTTTTTGTGACACTTTCATATTAAAAAACTTAATTTCTTTTGGGTATTTAGTAATAAATACTGGTATTTCTGTTTTTGATTTATTAAGTAGTTCCACTATTTTTGCCTCATGTTTAGCTTTTAAATCATCACCAAATTTTAATTCTGGATAACCATTTTTATTTAATAAATTCACCGCCGACTCGTAATTTATTTCCATAAAATTACTTGTCGCCGCTTTTTCCACTGCTTTAATATTTCTCCCATAAACTTTTTTTAATACTTCCGCATTATCTTTCAAAACCTCTTTAAACATTGTCTGCACTGCTTTTTGGATATGTTTAAGTAATGTTTTAAACATTTTTTCTTCGTCATAATTGTTTCTATCCATATTAGCAAAGCTACAATCAAATTCTTCTTCAGTTAATCTAAATTGTCTCAAATGTCTTTCATCTT
>CAYOPC010000021.1:0-9525 GCA_964405765.1 uncultured Gammaproteobacteria bacterium
GTCACTCAAACCGAACGTCAACTAAATGAAGTTTTTAGAAAACTCGGTTTCTCTGTTTACAACAGCTCGGAAATTGTTACCGACGAATATAATTTCGAACGCCTCAATGTCCCTCAAGAACACCCCGCTCGTGACATGCAGGACAGTATTTATATCAAAGAACCCGAATATCTCCTTCGCACTCAAACCTCAACTATGGAAGCTTATTTACTGGCTCAAAAAAGTAAAAATCTTCCCCTTAGAGCCGCTTTCGCCGGATCGACTTTTCGAAATGAAAAAGTCAATCGCTCTAACCACTTCGTCTTTCACCAATACCAAGCTGTCGTGGTTGATAAGGGAATCACTATGAAAGACTTAATCGGCACCATGAACCTCATGTTTAAAACTCTTTATGGTAAAGATGTTATCGTCCGTTATCGCTGCAAATATTATCCTGAAGTTGAACCAGGTGTTGGACCCGACATGCAGTGTTTTTCCTGTCACGGTAAAGGTTGTCCCTTATGTAAGTATGCCGGTTGGATCGAAATGGGGGGGTCGGGCATGATTCACCCAAAAGTTCTCCAAATTGCTGGCATCAACCCCAATATTTGGTCCGGCTTTGCTTTTGGCATGGGGCTTGATCGTTGGACCATGGCTCAAAAAAATATTAAAGACATTAGAACCCTCATGGGCGGTAATTTAGCCTACAAACCCAATGAATTATAAAAATAAAAATTATTTAATAAAAATTATTACTCCCTGCCCTGTCAAGGGAAGGGCCGGAGAAGGGTTTGTCTCATGAAACTAATTTATTCTGAATTAAAAAAATTTCTTCCAAATCTTAATGTCGATCCTCAACAGCTTCGTGATGACTTAACTATGATCGGTCATTTTACCAATTATTTTGAGCAAATCGATGACGAAATTGTTTTTGACTTAGACATTAAAGTCAACAGGGGAGATTGCTTGGGTTATTACGGCCTTGCCCGAGATCTCGCCGTTTTTTATAACTTAAATTTAAAAGCAGAAATATCTCCCCTTGATAAAGGAGAGATGTCCGAAGGACAGACGGGTTTACCAAATCTTCCGATCAAAATCGAAACCAACAACGTCAAACGTATCATGGCCGTCAAAATTTCTGGTCTCAAAAATTTCACTTCCCCTCAATGGCTAAAAACTTTTATCATCTGTCACGGAAACCATCCAATTAATCTCATTGTCGATCTTACTAATTATATTATGTTTATGTATGGCATTCCCAGCCATGCTTTTGATATTCGTAAGTCCGGAGAACATCTCATTTGGCAAATGAATCCCGGATTTTCCGAATTTACTAGTCTTGACGGCTCAGTTCTCAAACTTAATCAAGACATTTTAATGATCAATAATATTGACAAAGCCCTTAGCCTCAGTTTCTGGGGCGGGGAAGCCTGTGCCATCGATAACAGCACCACCGACATTATCATCGAAATTGCTATCTATAACCCCACTACAATTCGCCAAAACAGCCGCAATTTAAAAACTGTTACCGAAGCTGGCATCAGACTCGAAAAATACCTCGACCCGGAAACTATTCCCATAGCGTTCAACGCTCTAACTAATTTAATTTTAGAAAATTGCCATGGCCAAATTAGCTCTCAACTTTTTGATTTCTACCCTAAAAAAATTAAACTTCCCCAAATCGAATTTAACCCAAACCAACCATCCGAAGTATCAGGAATCAACATTCCCCAGGATTTCGCCACAAATTGTTTAACCAAATTAGGTTGTTCTTTCCCTGCCCTGTCAAGGGAAGGGTCAGGAAAGGGTTTAGTAGTTCCGCCATCCATTCGCACCGACATCTCTTTAGAAGCCGATTTAGTTGAAGAAGTTATTCGTTTTTGGGGTTATAACCAAATTCCTACCAACCAACCGTTATCTCAAAAAAATCTAGACGACATCACCCCCAAAGAAATTTATTTGATTGATCAACTCAAAGATAAATTAGTCGAACTCGGCTACGATGAAGTCTTAACCTGGCCGCTAGTCACTGATCCTATTAATCCCCAAACCGTAATTAAAACTCAAAACAGCATCAATTCAGAGGCCATCTACTTACGCCAAAGCTTAATTCCTTCACTCCGCCAACAACTCGATCAATACACTCGTTTTAAATTACCCAATCCCCAATTTTTCGAAATCGGCAAAATCTTTTCCCAAGCAGGGGATAAATATATCGAAAAAAATGCTTTAGGAATTTATCATTATAATGCAAGCGTCCTTCGTAGAGACGTTCTGCAGAACGTCTCTACTGATAAATCTGCTATAAAATTTACAAATAATTTTGCCGAAATTATTTTAGATAATCTCCCTCAACCAGAAAAATATATTCCCAAACCAATTCAGAATAATGCCTACGAGCTTACTTCTCAAATAATTACTTTAGATGCCAACATTGTTCTAGATAAACCCCAAAACCCCACTTCCTTAATTGAAAAATATTCTCAAACTATTGGCGACCAATATCTTTGGGAAATAATTATTACCGATATTTATCACGACACCAAAACTAACAAATATCGGTACACTTTCCGCGTTTCTTACTTCAATACCGACGACAAAACAGCCAAGGAACTCCACTTAAAATCATTTAATTTGAAATAGATTTACACAATTTGAACCATTTTAATATATTTTATTCCACCCCGATCAAATTAGCAGACTAACAAAACGACTGCTAACAGCCACATAATTTTAATAAATACCTTAAGATAGGGAATTATGGAGTAGGTATTAATGTGGGTGTTAAGACCACCGTTACCGTTGGACTTATCTCTTGAGTTGGAGTTGGTATCAACGTTGGGGTCACACCTGTCCAAGGAACATTCACCCCAATCTTAGATTCTTTTTCCTGACTATTACCATCTCTATCTATCACCTTGACCTTAATTGTATGGGTCCCGTTATCCAAAGTTAAACTCATCTCAAATGGCCTCTCCGTCCAGGTTTTCTTTTCCACTCCATCCACCCACAACCTAACCTCAGTAATTTTCACCAAAGAACTTGTAGTAACCTTAACCTCAAAAGTATTACCCACAGTCGATTGGTTAGCCGGACTATCAATATCTACAGTCACCCGACCATCTGACCGACAATAGCTTGTTGGCGGATTATACTTATCTTTATCCGCTTGTTGACCAATCCAATTATCAATTCCCTCCTGCCACCTATTTTTACCATCAGTCGACACTAAATCATTCTCCTTCAAGGAAAAAAATTCTTTTTCTTCATAGTTATTATTAGACATATCCTCCGGCGTTGCCAAACCAAATACCCCTTTACACACTTTCAATTTCAAATGAATCGGGTCAGAAATTGTTGACTGAGTTCCGTCAATAAAATATTCTGTTTTACTGGCAAACCCATCATGAGCCGGATAACCGGAAACTTTATCTACTTCTAAAGATACAATTTTGTTAGGAATAGAAAAATCTACTTTTGACAATTTAGGTAACTCATAAGTCATTATCTTTTTCCAAATTGGAGCCGCACCCGAGACTCCGGAAACCAAATTACCCATTTCACTATTATCATTATTTCCCACCCAAACTGCCGTCAACAAATTTGGTGCCCAGCCAATTGTCCAATTATCTTTTTTATCATTAGTAGTTCCGGTTTTTGCCGCTACCTGATAACCGGAAATCTGAAGTGAATTAACCGCTCCAAAAGTCATCTCCCTAGCGCTATTATCTGACAAAATATTAGAAATAATAAAAGCCTCCTGCTCTGTCATGACTCTTTTACCGTCGGTCTGTTTATATTCCTCCAACACCCGGCCATCTTTATCCTCAACCCTCAAAACTCCTGTCATATCCATCTTTAGACCTTTATTAGCAAAAGCCGCATAAGCCGACGCTAAATCAATCATTTTCACCTCAGCACCACCCAAAGTTACTGCCAACCCAAATCGTGATAAATTCTGTTGTGTTGGTTCCAAAGTCGACAATCCCATGTCATAAGCCAAAGCCAACATATTTTTAACTCCCACAAAAGCCAAAGTCTTTACCGCTGTCGTATTTATCGAATTACCCAAAGCATTCCTCAAACTCATCGGACCATTATATTTTCCATTGTAATTTTGTGGTGAATAATCCTTCTGGCCTCCAGTCCCTGGAAAAGTTACCGGTGTGTCCATAATCATAGTTGCCGCTGTCCAACCTTTTTTAATCGCCGCCAAATAAGTAACCGGTTTTATTGAAGACCCGGGCTGTCTTAACGCCTGAGTTACCACATTAAAATTCCCATCGGTTTTATCCGACCAATAATCCCTCGAACCCACCATCGCCAACACCTGACCGGTAGCTGGATCAATAATTACTGCCGCCCCATTGGTAATTTTTTTGCTCTCATTTTTTTCAATTTCTTCAGCTACAATTTCCTGAGCCTTGTTTTGTAAATCTAAATCCAAAGTCGTAGTAATCTTTAATCCACCACCCTCAACCACATCTTCACCATACTTTTCCGCTAATAATTCTTTTACCCACAATACAAAATGTGGCGCTTGCATTGTCGATTTTTGATCGTTAAACTCATAGTTTTCCACTTCCTTCATGGTTTCATCCGCCAAAGACTGACTAATATATCCATCCTCGGTCATTCTGGCCAAAACATGTCTAGTTCTATCTATATATGCCTTCGGAGTACTGGAATATGGCGAATAAACACTCGGTAATTGCGGCAATCCTGCCAAAATCGCACATTCTGCCAAACTCAACTGATTAACTGTTTTCCCAAAGTATTGTTCCGCTGCCGGAGCCACTCCCCACGAAGCCCCACCATAAGGCGCCTCATTCAAATACATCCCCAAAATCTCATCCTTACTATACTTAGCTTCAATCTGAATTGCCAATATTAACTCTTTAATTTTTCTTGTCACTGTCCTCTCTGTGGTTAACAGCACATTTCTGGTCAGCTGTTGCGTCAAAGTTGATCCTCCCGTTACTTTTTTAAAGTAAAAAAAGTTCTTGACCATTCTCAATGGCGTTAACGGATCAAACCCTTTATGTTTATAAAAATCTTTATCTTCTACCGCAATCGTTGCCTGCTTTAAATAATCCGGTATATCAGAAAAACTAACCGGATCACGCTTGGCATCATTATAAATATCATAAAGGACTTTACCGTTACGGTCATAAACTTTACTCGAATAACCCTCACGACGTACTACTTTTGTCGGCGAGGGTAAATCTTTACCAAAATAAATAAATAATCCCAAAACCCCCAAAATAACAATCCCCATCAAAATCAACATCACTTTAAAAAAGTTAAACCAAAATTTCCGGCTTTTAAACATTTCTTTAAAATCAAAATTTAACCTTAATTTCAACTTTAAACCCAACAGTCTCCTCCTAAAATCTCTTGAAAACATAACCTTAAAACAAAACCATTAAAAATGGCACCATTCCTGAAAGCAGTAAAACAATCAAAGAAACCACCAAGACTATTTTAGTCAAAGTTTTCTTCTTAATACTCATAAAATATGATAGCACAAACAAAAATTTAGTATAATATTTTTATGCAAAGACCTCTTATTTTTGAAATAAACAAAGCCAAAGTCATTTTGTATCCCATCAAAAGTGTCAGAAGTATAGAAATCAATGTCATGGTCAATTTTGGTAGCTGGTACGAAGACCAAAGCCATCTTGGATCAGCCCACTTTCTGGAACACATGCTCTTTCATGGCACCAAAAATATGCCCTCAGCAGAAATAATGATGGCTTATGCCAAAGAAAATGGTATTTATACCAATGCCTATACTAGCGGAAAAAACATTAATTTTTATTTAAATGTACCTGACATTAACTTAGATAAAGGAATAAAAGCACTTGAGGAAGTTATCTTCTATCCTCTTTTTCCTGAAGAAAAAATTTACAACGAATCAAACATTGTTATCCAGGAACTAAAATCACACTGGGACCGCCCGGAAACCAGATTTTATAACCAAGTCGACCAAATTTTATTTGGCAAAGATCATATTTATACTAAAGACACGCTCGGAACCATCGATAATATTCAAAAAATAAACCATCAACAACTTCGGAATCTTCACCAAAAATACTTTCAGCCACAAAACCTAATCATATCTATCGTTGGTAACATCAAAAATCCGTCAACCATCGTTAAAAAACTCACCAAAATTCTCAGCCAACACCAAAATAATTACCAATCAAAACTTAACTATCCTCCAATTAATCCTTCTTCACAAAAAGTTTTAATTTATCACGATAAACCAGAACAGGAAACCCTCTGCTTAACTTGGATACTCGACAAAGATCGTAAATACAGTCGCCTTGAAAAGACATCAAGAACAATATTTAGCCGGACTTTAGGTAATAGTATGGACTCACTACTTTTCAAAATCTTCCGTCTAAAATACGGCCTCGTCTACAATATAAGAAGTAATATCACCAATTATGAGAATTGTTCTATTTTTGAAATATCTTCTCAAATAGATCCGGTAAATAGTCAAAAATTCCTGAAAATTTTCGACAATGAATTCGACCAAATCATAAATAGCTTAGATGAAGAAATGTTTAATAAAACCATCAAATATACTAACTACCAATCACTCATGACTTACGATTCTGTTCGAGAAATTAGTCAAATGATTATTAATGAAGCCATAAAAAACAAAGACATTTATCTGCCAGAAGACTATATTAAACTGGCTACCAAAATTAATTTTCCAAAAACTTCTGCTTTTTTCAAAGAAAAATTAACCACCAAAAATAGATACACTTTCAGGATGACCCCAACTAAACCCGAAAACTAAAAGTTTTTTTGGTATTATATTTTCTATGGATAGTCTTACTCAAATTCCTGGAGTCGGCACTCAAACTCTCGCCAAACTCAACAAACTCAATATTTTTAAACCATCTGACTTACTTTATCATTACCCCTACCGTTACGTTGATTTTTCCCATATTACCAACATCATCAACGTCCAAGAAAACCAAAGTATTACCGTCACCGGCCAGCTTCTCAGTTTTCAAAATATTTTTACCCGTTCTCACAAAAATCTTCAGAAGGCAACTATCGCCGACAAAACCGGTCAAATAAATTTACTCTGGTTTAACCAGCCATACTTGTCAAAAAATTTCCAAGTCGGAGACACTTACAGTTTTGCCGGTACTGTCTCTCTTTTCCAAAATAAAAAAACCATTATTGCCCCGGTTTCCGGTAAATATCACACCGGTAAAATCATTGCCATTTACCCCGAAACCAATGGTTTAACTTCCAATTGGTTTCGTAAAAACATCCAAACCTTTTTACCTCAGCTACTCACTAGCGTCAAAGAAAATTTGCCCCCGGATATTATTAAAAAATATCATTTACTTAGTCTTTCCAAATCTTTTGAACAAATCCATTGCCCTCAAAATTTATCCGCCTTAGAACAAGCCAGATATCGACTCTCGCTTCAGGAAATTCTTAATATTCAGGCCAAATCATGGTTATTAAAAAAAGACTGGCTAACTAAATCACCCAAAATTATTCTTAAATTTGACACTAAAATCGACCAAAAAATAAATAAATTAACTGCCTCACTTCCATTTAAATTAACCGACTCTCAAACCAAGGTCTGGCAGGAAATAAAATCCGATATTACCAATGATAAAAAAGTTGCTAACCGACTTATCCAAGGTGATGTTGGTTCCGGCAAAACCATTGTCGCTATCCTGGCCTGCTACTTAACTTATTTAAATAATTCTTTATCCTTATTTTTAGCCCCCACTGAAATTTTAGCTCAACAACATTTCGCCACCTTTCAAAAATTTCTTAAAAAATTCAAAGTTCCAGTATTTTTACTTACTTCTTCCAACAAAACTGATCTCAAAAAAATTCCTCAAAACGCCATTATCATTGCCACTCACGCCGCCATTTTTCAAAAATCAGCTATTGAAGATAAAATAGCCCTGTTAATTATCGACGAACAGCATAAATTTGGCGTCAAACAAAGATCATTTTTAGGCGATCTTAACCATCTACCCCACTGTATTACTATGACCGCCACTCCCATTCCCCGAACCATCAGTCTAACTTTACTCGGCAATCTGGATATTTCTATTATCGACTCTTTGCCTCAAAACCGTTTACCGGTTAAAACTTTTTTGGTTCCCCCTCACAAAATTCCTCCCTGTTATTCCTGGGTCCAAGATCAAATTTTAAAAACTAAGTGCCAGGCTTTCATAGTTTGTCCCTTTATCGATATTTCCGAGACCATGCAAAGTGTCAAATCTGCTAAAGCCGAATTTGAAAAATTGAAATCAGTTTTCCCAAAATTAAAATTATCCTTACTTCACGGTAAAGTTAAACCAAAAGATCGCGAAATCATAATTTCTGACTTTCAAAAAAATAAGACAAATATTTTAGTTACCACCCCGATTATCGAAGTCGGAGTTGATATTCCCAATGCTTCAATTATGGTTATTCAATCAGCCGAACGTTTCGGTCTGTCTCAACTTCATCAGCTTCGCGGCCGGGTCGGTAGGGGAGTGGCCCAAAGCTTTTGTTATTTCTTTACTGACTCCGAAAACGACAAAGCCCAAGACCGACTTAAGTTTATGGAAAATCACCATAGCGGTTTAAAAATCGCCGAATACGATCTTAAAATCCGCGGCCCGGGAGAAACCTTTTCCACTATTCAACACGGCTTTCCCTCTCTCAAATTAGCCAATTTCTCCAATACTCAATTAATCAGTATAAGCCAAAAAATCCTCTCTGATCTTCTCAAGATCAAAAATTTTAATCTCTCTTCTTTAATTCCCCAAACCAATCTCAAAGAAAATATTTTGAATAATTAAACAATCTTCTTAATATTCCTTGGATTATTTCTATCTCTATTCCACATTTCTGGATTTAATTTAATGTACTGTTTTATTTTCTGACATTCCAATTCGTTTCTAATAATTCTTTCGTAATAATTTTGTTGAAATACTTTTCCTTCTAACCAATGACTCCAATTATTTTTAAACAGTGGAGGGGCAACCCCACCACTTTTATTAATTTCTCTGGTCGATTTTGCTTTCCAATATCTAACTATATGCCCTAATGTAGGGGTTTGATTTATCAAACCCATATGTCTATTCGTCTTACTCACATCTATCCCGCTCTGGGCGTGATAAATCACGCCCCTACATGAATTCTTAATTCTGATTAAACAATGTATATGATTTGGCATCACCTGAATTAATCCTAAATTAATATTTTCAAACCTTTCACCTAATTTTTGATAATTATTTAAAATAATCGTACTTAAATTATTCACTAAAAATTTATTGTTTTTAACCTCCCCAAAAATGCAAGCATGTTTAACTGAACCGATCGTTACAAAATAGATTCCTGGACGAGAATAATTATTTTTTCCTAATCTTAAAGTGTGACGATGATAATCCACTAAATAATTTTAACGCATTACCACTTTTCTAATCTCCCCACTTTCTCCCATTTTCTGCTAAAATACACCCATGACAGCAGTACCTAAACATTGGCCCTCCAGCCGCCGACAAG